>CAZFBC010000149.1:0-6665 GCA_964517245.1 uncultured Eubacteriales bacterium
CCTAGCCGGTCTTCTTCAGCGTGAAGCTCTTCTCGTTGTGGGCGGGGAGGGGTCTGAGCGCGACCGTCTCTTCCCCGCTCAGGTACCCCGTCCTTTCGACCCTGATCCGGACCTCCGCGGCGTGAAGCTCGCAGACGCAGGGCGTCGGCTCCTTCTGGAGGACGCCGTCGATGGTCACGGCCGCGCCGGGCGGGCTCGAGGTGACCTTGAGGTAATACGTGGCCGCGGCCGCCGCCGCGGGCTTGAAGAACGCGTACGTCAGGGGACCCAGCGTCTCTCCGGGATTGACGGTGATGACCTCCTTGCGCTCGCCCCTGTCCTTCATCGCGATCCTGAGGCGGTAGATCCCCGGGGCGAAAGGCCGCCTGAGGGGGGTCCTCCCGAGGAAGAAATCGCCGCTGTAGACCTCGGCGCCCGGAGGCTCGGAGCGGATGTCCACGATGCCGTCCCGGGGCGTCAGGGCCCGGGACAGCGACGACCGCTCGCCGGCGCGCAGCTCGACGACGTCGGTCCGGTCCTCGTGGCCGTCCGCGCTGATCCGGACCGTGACCTTTCCGGCCGGAAGCTCCCTGACGAACGGGGTCTTCCCGGCCGGTGTCGCGGAGCCGTCGAGGAAGACGTCCGCCTCCGAGGGCTCGGAGGAGACGGCCAGAGTGCCGAGCGCGGGTGGCAGGGGCGCCAGCCGGTATTCCGCCCGGGGAGGTCCCGTCCCGCCGGGCTCGGCCACGAGCGTCGCGACGAGCTCCCGGTAGCCCGGCTTCCTGACCCTCACCTCGTGCGGCCCGGGCGTCAGGATGAACGTGTCGTCGGAGAGGCCCATCTCGACCCCGTCGACGAAGACCGTGGCCCGGCTGGGGACCGTGACGAAGGCCACCGGGACGGACAAGGCCGGCTCTTCCGACCGCGCCGCCGCGTCCATCACGGTCTCCCGGACGACCGGGGGCGGCACCGCTTCCGTCCGCGGCCTCTCGAGCACGGCCTTGACGGCGAGACCGGTCACGGCCAGGGCCAGTACGATCCCCGCCCCGGCCAGGGCTCCGATCCGGGGCCGGCGGAGCGGACCGGCCGCGGCGCCCTTCCGCGTCCTTCCCGGCACGTGGACGTCGTAGGTGTCGAAGGCCTCCCCGGCCTTGTCGAGGTCGGCGAGGAGGTCTTCGGCGCCCGGATACCTGTCCTTCCGTCCGATCGCCAGGCACTTCATGACGATCCGGCCGAGCTCTTCGGACACCCGGGGATTGAGCGCCCGCGGGGGGGCCGGCCGGTGGGTCTTGTGCTGGAGGGCCAGGGTCAGGGTCGTCGCGGCGTCGAAGGGCAGCCGGCCCGTCAGCATGTCGTATAAGATGACCCCGAGGGCGAAGATGTCGGACCTCGGGTCGACCGCCTCGCCGTTGAGCTGCTCGGGGGACATGAAGCTCGGCGTCCCGACGACGTGGCCGGCCTCGGTGAGCTTGACGCCTTGGGGCGTCCGGGCCAGCCCGAAGTCCATGATCCTGGCGTTGCCCTCGCGGTCGATCATGATGTTCTTGGGCTTGAGATCGCGGTGGACGACCCCCAGCCGGTGGACCTCGGCCAGGCCCTGGGCGACCTGGCGGGCGATGACGTAGGCCTTCTCGACCGGGAGCCGCCCCAGGCGGCGGAGCATGGCGTCCAGGTCCTCGCCCGGGATGTATTCCATGGTGATGAACAGGGAGCCGCCGTCGGAGCCGAGGTCGTACATGCGGCAGACGTTCCGGTGGGTGATCCGGCGCGTGATCCGGAGCTCGGTCCGGAAGCGCTCGACGGCCTTCGCGTCGGCGGCGATGTCGGGATTGATGAACTTGAGGGCCACGTCCTCGTCGACCTTGGTGTCCAGGACCCGGAAGACCCGGCCCATGCCGCCCCGGCCCAGCTCCTCGACGACCAGGTACCGGCCCGCGAACAGGCTGCCTTCGGCCAGCTCGCCGCAGGCGAAGGCCATGGTCTCGGTCCTGTCGGGGTCGAATGGCTCTCGGCCCGGGGCCAGGGGCGTGCCGCACCGTCCGCAGAAGCGGACGTCGCCCGGCGCCTCGTATCGGCACTTGGGGCACTGCATCTTCGGTTCCTGGCTGTCACCCTGTCGGGATACGAAGGATATCAAGACGGCCCGGGCAAATCAACACGGCCCGGCCGTCCTTGACAATCGCCTTGATAATACATTACTTTAGTCGCGGTTTTCCCTGAAAATCGCGTTGGGGAATCGAGAGGGAAGCGGTGCCTCCAGAAAGTCTTCCTGTCGACCGGATCGGCAAATACCGCATCCTCGGCATCCTGGGCCGGGGCGGGATGGGGATCGTCTACAGGGGCCTCGACCCGGACATCGAGCGGGAAGTGGCCATCAAGACCATCCGAGCCGACGCGTTCGCCGACGGCCCCGCCCGGGAGGAGCAGCTGACGCGGGTCGGCCGCGAGGCCAAGGCCGCCGGCCGCCTGACCCACCCGAACATCATCACGGTCTACGACGTCTTTCGCGAGAGCGACCTGACGTTCATCGTCATGCAGTTCGTGGACGGACAGACCCTCCAGAGCCTGATCGAATCCGGCCGGACGTTCCCGCCGCGCGAGGTCGTCGGCCTCCTCAAGCCCGTGGCCGAGGCCCTGGACTACGCCCACGCCAACGGCATCGTCCACCGCGACGTCAAGCCGGCCAACATCCTCATCGACAGGACCGGCAAGCCGTTCCTGGCCGACTTCGGCGTCGCCCGGATGGAGACGTCCACCGTGACGGGGCCGGGGACGGCCATCGGCACGCTGAGCTACATGTCCCCCGAGCAGGTCATGGGCAAGGCCGTGGACGGCCGGGCGGACTTCTTCGCCCTGGGCGTCATCCTCTACGAGCTCCTGGCGGGGCGCAAGCCGTTCGCCGGCGACAACCTCTCGACGATCGTCTACAAGATCGTCCACGAGGAGCCCCCGTCGCTCGCCGAGGCCAACCGGGACCTGCCTTGCGGCTACGAGGCCGTCATCCGCCGGGCCCTGGCCAAGGACCCGGGTGAACGGTACCAGAACGGCCGGGAGATGATCGCCGACCTCGAGGACCCCGACAACCTCATGGCCGCCGTCCGCGACTACGAGCAGAGGACGGCGACCATGGCCGGGCCCCGCCCGACCGGGGCCGGCCGGAAGCGACGCCTGGCCCTGGCGGCCGTACCGGCCGCCGTCGCGGCGCTCGTCGTCGGCATCATTCTCGTCCGGCCCCGCCCCGAGATCGATCCCGGAGCGCAGGCAGCCCGGATCACGGCGGCCGCGGCGCAGCCGGCCCAGGCGGTCGTCCCGCCCCCGGCCGAGCCCGCGCCGCCGGGCACCGACCTGGCCACGCTGCGGGCGAGCTTCGAGCGCCGCGACTATGCCGGAACCGTCCGGCTGGCCGAGGCCGTCCTGGCCGCCGATCCCGGCCAGGCCGAGGCCCGGGAGCTGCGCATCAAGGCCAAGGCGGCGCTCGACGCCGAGCTGGTCGGGTCCCGCCTGGAGTCGGGGAAGGCCGCCTACGCGTCCGGCCGCTTCGCCGATTGCGTCCGAGACATGGAGGAGGTCCTGCGCCTCGAAGAGGCCAACGCCGAGGCCCGCGACTTCCTCTACAAGGCCGACACCTCCCTCTCGCGGCGGGACATCCTGGCCCTGATCGAGCGCCGCTGCCGGGCGGAGGAGCGCAAGGACCTGGCCGGCGTGCTCCAGCCGCTCGGCACGGACGGCCTCGTTTCCCTGGAACGGGGCTATTTCTCGATGATGTTCACGATCTACGACAGGATCATTTCCGAGATCGGGGAGGGGACGGTCGCGGTCGAGTTCCAGGACCGGGCCCGGGCCACGGCCTCCTTCCACCACTCGATCCGCGGCCTCTCCCGGAAGGACGGCAGCCAGAAGCTGATTCTGTTCTCCCCGGAGCGCTGGACCCTGGAGAAGAGGGGCGACGCCTGGAAAGTTGTCCGGATGCAGGAGCGATCATGACACCACGGCGAGGATTCGGATGGCTCGTCGGCGCGGTCGGGCTGGCCCTGGCGCTCGGCGCGGCCGGAGCGGCGACCAAGTTGAGAGTGACCTACGCTTCGGGCGGCCCAGTCTACAAGGCGGCCGTCATGGGGCCGGCGATCCTGACCCTGCCCATGAACACCGTCCTGACAGCCGAAGGCAAGCAGGGCGAGTTCTGGAAGGTCACGGTCGAGAAGAACGGGGTCAAGACGGTCGGCTACATCCACGAGTACCTGGTCGAAGAGGTCGCGGAAGGCGGCCCGGGCGAGGGAGCCGTGGGGCCGGTCGGGACGGTCAAGACCCAGGCCGAGCTGGCGGCCGAGATCGCCCTCAAGGTCGAGGAAGCCAAGGACCGGATCCGCAAGCAGAGCGACCTCGCCGAGACCGTCGAGAACCTCCGGTCCCTCATCCCCAAGGTCTTCAGCCTCGAGGACCCCCTGAAGCAGAAGCGGACCGCCTGCGACATCTACCTCTGGGCCGGACACGCCCTGTCCAAGATGGACGACGACGCCGGGGCCATCCGGGAGTTCCGGCACATGTTCGAAGTCGATTTCCTGGCCGCCAAGCAGGGCACCGAGTACATCGCCGACACCTATGTCAGCCAGCTCGTCGGCACGGCCGAAAGACAGTACAACGGCACGTTCGTCGGCTACACCCTCCAGATCGACACGGAACCCAAGGAGGCCCGCCTCAAGGTCGACGGCCGGGACTCGGGGCTGTCGCCGAACGTGATCATCTCTGAGCACCCCCGGGTCACGCTGGAGATCGAGAAGGAAGGTTACAAACCCGAGAAGCACGTCATCCCCCTGAAGGACGCTAAGAACGTCCGGCGCTTCGTCCTGCAGAGCCTCGGGAAGAGCGTTCGCATCGCCTCGGTCCCGCCCGGCGGGTCGGTCTTCCTGGACGGCAAGGACACCGGGATGGTCACCGACTGTGAGCTCGGCTACGTGGCTTTCGGGCCCCACAATCTTGGCGTGCGGAAGGACCGCTACGTCGATTGGGAGGAGGCCGTCACGGTGTCCGAGGGCCCCGAGCCGGTCGCTCGGACGGCGGTGCTCGTGGCCAAGGCCTACGCGGCGGCCGCTTCGTGGACCGGGCCCGACAACCGGCCCTTCGAGCTCCCGAAGGCGGTGACGCTGGACAAGGCGGGGAACTTCTACGTGGCCGACGACAGCCCCAACCGGGTGCGCAAGTTCGGCCCCGACCGGCGGATCGTGCCAGGTTGGGGCGACCAGGGGAAGGCCTTCAAGATGCTCAAGGCCCCGACGGGGATCGCCGTCGACAAGGACGGGGCCTGCTATGTCACCGACGGCCGGGAGGGCTTCGTCGCCAAGTTCGACAAGGACGGCCGCTTCGTCCGCAAGTGGGGCGACGTCGGGTCCAAGGACGCCCTGCTCGTCCGGCCGATCGGCGTGGCCGCCGACGCGAACGGGGACATCTACGTCGTGGACGCCGGCAACAGCCGGGTCGTCAAGTACTCGGCGGTCGGGGTCCAGAAGAAGGTCTGGGGGACGAAGGGCGCCGGCCAGGGGCAGTTCTACCTGCCGACGGGAGTGGCCGTGAACGGCCGCGGTGAGGTCTACGTCGTCGAAGCCGGGCGCGTCCAGAGGTTCACGTCCGAGGGCATGTTCGTCGGGGCCTTCGGCCGGCTCGGGGCGGCCGAAGGGGAGATCAACCTTGGCCTCGGCGTCTGCTGCGACGCCCTCGACAACGTCTACGTCGTCGACACCGAGAACAGCCGCATCCAGAAGTTCTCGCCGGAAGGGCGGTTCATCGGCGCGTTCGGAGGCCGCGGGACCGGGGTCGGCCAGCTGTCCTTCCCCATCGGCGTCGTCGCCGACGCGAAGGGCTCGGTGTTCGTTCTCGAACGGGACGGGGCCCGGATCCAGGAGTTCAAGCCCGACGGGCGCTAGCTAGTCCTGCCCCTCGGCCTTGTCCTTCTTGACCGCCCGCTGGACCTGGGGGAGGATCTTGGGCGCGGATTCGTAGGTCTCCATGACGATCTTCCCCAGCATGGTGTCCAGTTGGATCTGGGCGTCCTCGTAGAGCCGCCCTTCGCCCCTGCCTTTGGCGTTGAGGGTGAGCTCGACGACCATGAAGTAGTGCCGGCCCGGCTTCTGGTAGCTGCCCGGGTCCCAGGACTGGCGGTTGAGAACGAGCGTGACCTTGTGGCCCCCCTTGTCCGTCGGCAGGATCTGGGCCATGTGGATGGGCATGTTCCAGCCCCGGGAGTACATGAAGCGCACGACGCCCTTTTTCGCGGCGCTGAACGCGGCCATGAAGGGGTTGACGCCGGACTGGACGAGCACGTCCTGGAGCTGGCGGATCTCCTCCGGCGTCGTCCAGCTCTCGATCTCGATCTTGACGGTGACGAGGGCCGGCTCGACCGGCGCCTTGCCGGTCAGCATCCGCGCGTTGAAGACCTCCTGGGCCCCGAGAGGGGAGGCCCAGACGGCCGCGGCGAGGGCCAGGAATATCATGGCGGATAAGGACCGCTGTTTCGTTTTCATGTTCTCACTCTCCGGTTCGCATCCCGCTTCCCTCTCTCTATAGTGCGCAGAATCCGGCCGGGATGTCAAACGGGAGGCGCGGGAGCCAAGGATAGCAGGGCCGAATTCGGTCGCGCCGGCCCCAACGTTAGATACCGCTGGGACGTAATACCTGTGGATCCATGATAAGCT
>CAZFBC010000150.1:0-6648 GCA_964517245.1 uncultured Eubacteriales bacterium
ACCCCGATCCCCACGACGAGATGGAGCGCCGGGAGAAGGCCCGGCAGGTCGAGCAGGTCGTGGCCGGCCTCAAGCCCAAGTTCCGGGACGTGCTTTACCTCTATTACTACAAGGAGCTCAGCCGGGAGGAGGTCGCCCGGACCTTGGACATCTCCCCCCGCCGCGTCTCGGAGAGGGTCAACTACGCCCTCAAGCTCATCCAAAAAGCGGTCAAGAAATAGGGATGTCCGTTCTGTCCCGCCCTTCTGCGACTAAATCCGTGAAGCCCCCCGAGGCCGCGGACATGAAGAAGAAGTGCCGGTACGAAAACTACATCGACGGATACCTCCTCGACAGGCTCAAGCCCGAGGACCAGGCGGAGTTCGAGGAGCACTATTTCATCTGCCCGCACTGTTTCGCCAAGCTGGACCAGCAGAGCGAGATCGTCCAGATCCTGAGGAAGGAAGGGGTCCTGGAGACGACGGGCGAGGCCTGCGGGCACAACCACGGGCACGGGCCGAGGCCCCTGTGGCGCCGGCTCCTGGCCCGGCTGGGCTTCCGCCGCTAGTCCTCGATCAGCCGCTCTTCCGGCTGGGAGAAGGCCCGCCCCCGCGTCTGCTCCTCGAACGCCAGACAGCACATCAGGCGCCCGCAGAGGCCCGAGATCTTGGTCGGGTTGATGACGATCTGCTGCCTCCGGGCCTTCTGGATGGTCACGGGCTCGAAGTTCGTCATGAAGGACGAGCAGCAGAGGCAGCGGCCGCAGACGCCGAGGCCCCCGATCATCTTGGCCTCGTCGCGGACCCCGACCTGGCGCATCTCGATGCGCATCCGCAGCTCCTTGGCCAGGTCCTTGACCAGCTGGCGGAAGTCGATCCGGCCGTCGGCCGTGTAGAAGAAGATGCCCTTCTTCTCGCTGAAGAAGTAGCGGACCGCGACGAGCTTCATGGCCAGCTTGTGGGCGGCGATCCTCTCGAGGCAGAGAGCGAAGGCCCGGGCCTCCCGCTCCCGCAGCCAGTCGAACTTGCGGACGTCCTCGGGCGTGGCCTTGCGGACCGCCTGGACGGCCAGCCGGGACGCCTTGGGGTTGTGGCAGAAGCTCGACGTCCCGTCGACCACGACGGCCAGGTCGCCGCCGAAGTCGGACTCGATGATGCAGCGGTCCCCGACGCGGAGGGACAGGTCCCCCGCGCGGACGCGGACGAGACGGCCGGTCGATTCTGAACGGACGCACACGATGTCAGACATGTCTCAGCTCCCCGTAATTGGAGAAGAACGTGGTCGCCAGCAGGCCCTTGTTCAGGTTCCGGCCGAGCTCGGCCAGGACGAAGTCGAGCTCGGCCAGGACGCCCAGGGCTCGGCGGGCGCTCCAGGGCTCCGCGGCCTCGCGGAGCCTCGCTTCGAAGTCCGGATTGAGGAGGAGCGCCGTGTCGCCCCCGAGGCGGAGGAGGAGGATGTCCCGGACGAAGGACGCGAAGACCTCCAGGACCGCGCCGAACTCCTCCTGGACCGCCTTGGGCACCGCGCCGAACCTTTCCAGGAAGCGGCCGGCCCGGCCGCCGGAGTCGAGCGCCTCGAACAGGGCCCAGGAGTCCTCCCGGAGCGCCTGGACCTCGTCCCAGCCGCGCTCCAGGGCCCGCTCGAGATTGCCGTCGACCAGCAGGGACAGGACGCGGGCCTGTTCCCGGCTGAAATCCCGCTCGGTCAGGATCTTCTCGATCTCCTCGCGGGCGATGGCCGAAAAGGTCAGGCTCTGGCAGCGGGAGCGGATGGTCGGGAGAAGGGCGTACGGGCTCGGCGTCACCAGGACGATGTGGGAGAAGGCCGGCGGCTCCTCGAGGACCTTGAGGATGGAGTTGGCCGAAGCCTCGTTCAGGTTCTCGGCCTCCCCGACGACGAAGACGCGCCGGCGGCCCGACATGGGCCTGAGGTAGGCCAGCTGCTTGACGAGCCGGGTCTGTTCGATCTTGACGTCCCGGACCTCGGCGGTGAGGACCATGACGTCGGGATGCCGGCCGGCGTCGACCGCCCGGCAGGACGGGCACGCGTCGCAGGAGTCCGAGGTCAGCGTCAGGCAGTTGAGGGCCTTGGCCAGGGTCAGGGCCATGGCCGTCTTGCCGACGCCCTCGGGGCCGCCGAAGATGAGCGAGCCCGGGACGCGGCCGCGCTCGAGGGCCAGGCGGAGGATCCTCTTGACCCCGTCGTTGCCCGGGATGTCCTTGAAGGCCATGGCCTCAGCCGTCCTCCCGCGCCGTCCGGCGGCCGCCGTCCAGCACGCTCCTGAGATAGCGCCCCGTGTGGGAGCGGGCCGCCGCGGCGACCTCCTCCGGCGTTCCCTGGGCCACGATCCGGCCCCCCTCCTCGCCCCCTTCCGGGCCCAGGTCGATAATATAGTCGCAATACTTGATGACTTCAAGGTTGTGCTCGACGATGACGACCGTGTTGCCGAGCGAGGCCAGCTCCGCGAGCACCTCGAGGAGCTTGCGGACGTCGTCGAAGTGGAGCCCGGTCGTGGGCTCGTCGAGGAGGTAGAGGGTCCGGCCGGTCGCGCGCCGCCCGAGCTCCTTGGTCAGCTTGATGCGCTGGGCCTCGCCGCCGGAGAGGGTCGGCGCGGGCTGGCCGAGACGGATGTAGCCGAGCCCGACCCGCTTGAGGGTGGCCAGCTTGCGCTTGAGCTGGGGGTGGGCCTTGAGGAGCTCGTAGGCGTCGTCGACGGTCATGGCCAGGTAGTCGGCGATCGACTTGCCCTTGTAGGCGACGGCCAGGGTCTCCCTGTTGTAGCGCCGGCCCTCGCAGCGGTCGCAGGTGACGAAGACGTCGGGGAGGAAGTGCATCTCGATCTTCCTGACGCCGGCGCCCTCGCAGTCCTCGCAGCGCCCGCCGGCGACGTTGAAGCTGAACCGGCCGGACGAGTAGCCGCGCGCGCGGGCCTCCGGGGTCCGGGCCATGAGGTCGCGCAGGGCGGCGAAGAGCCCCGTGTAGGTCGCCGGGTTCGAGCGCGGGGTCCGCCCGATCGGCTTCTGGTCGACGGCGACGACCTTGTCGAGGCCGTCGGCGCCCTCCATCCGGTCGTGGGCGCCGACCCGCTGCCGGGCCTTGTGGAGCCTGTTCTCGAGCGCCCTGTACAGGATGTCGTAGACGAGGGTGCTCTTGCCCGAGCCGGAGACGCCGGTCACGGCGGTCATGGCCGCGAGCGGGATGCGGGCGTCGATCCGCTTGAGGTTGTGCTCGCGGGCCTTGCGGATGACGAGCCAGCCGGAGGGCTTGCGCCGGGCGGCCGGGACGGGCACGCTCTTCTCGCCGCGGAGGTACTGGGCCGTCAGCGAGTCGGGGCAGGCGAGGATGGCCGCGGGCGGCCCCTCGGCGACCTTGAAGCCGCCGGACTCGCCGGCGCCCGGACCGAGGTCGAGGACGAAGTCGGCCGCGCGGATCGTCTGCTCGGCGTGCTCGACGTCGACGACCGAGTTGCCCCCGTCGCGCAGGCCCCGGAGCATGGCGATGAGGCGGCCGTTGTCGCGCTGGTGGAGGCCGATGGTCGGCTCGTCAAGGACGTAGAGGACGCCGCGGAGCCGCGATCCGACCTGGGCCGCGAGCCGGACCCGCTGGGCCTCCCCGCCGGAGAGGGAGGCGGTCGTCCGGTTGAGCTGGAGGTAGGACATCCCCAGCTCGTCCATGACCGCCAGGCGCGCCGAGATCTCCTTGAGGACCCGGCCGGCGACGAGGGCCGCGGCCGGCGGGAACTCGAGGCGGGCGCAGGCGGCGAGCAGGTCGCGGATCGGGAGCTCGCCCATCTCGTGGATGTTCCGGCCGCCGACGCGGACCGAGAGGCTCTCCTTCTTGAGGCGGGCGCCGCCGCAGTCGGGGCAGACGTCGTCGGTCAGCTCGACCTCGCCCCACTCGTTGCGCGCGGCCAGGTGGCCGAGGCCGTGGCACTTCGGGCAGGCGCCGTAGGGGCTGTTGAACGAGAAGTTGCGCGGCTCGAGCTCGGCCAGGCTGACCTCGCAGTGCGGACAGAGGAGGGTCAGCGAGAAGAAGCGCTCCCGGCCGGCCTCGTCGACGACGAGGACCTCGCCGTCGGCGAGCTCGAGGGCCTTGGCGACGGCCTCGGCCAGGCGCCGCCCCGACTCGGGGCCGACCCTGACCGTGTCGACGAGGACGTCGATCGTGTGGGCTCGGCCCTTGGCGAGAGGGATGTCGTCCTCGAGGTCGCGGAGGACGCCGTTGACGCGGGCCCGGAGAAAGCCCTTCTTGCGCAGGCGGTCGAAGAGGCGCTGGTACTCGCCCTTGCGGCCCTTGACGACGGGGGCCAGGACGCGGACCTTGGAGCCGGCCGCGTCGGCGGAGACGCGCCCGAGGATCTCCTCGGGGGTCTGCGACGACACGGCCCGGCCGCAGCTCGGGCAGTGGGGCGCGCCGACGCGGGCGAAGAGGAGGCGCAGGAGGTCGTAGACCTCGGTGATGGTGCCCACGGTCGAGCGGGGGTTGGACGAGATCGTCTTCTGGTCGATCGAGATCGAGGGCGAGATGCCCTCGACGGACTCGACCTCGGGCTTCTCCATCTGGTCGATGAACTGGCGGGCGTAGGCCGAGAGGCATTCGATGTAGCGCCTCTGGCCCTCGGCGAAGAGGGTGTCGAAGGCCAGGGACGACTTGCCGGAGCCGGACGGGCCGGTGACGACGATGAGCCTGTTCCGGGGCAGGGAGACGTCGATGTGCTTGAGATTGTGCTGCGCCGCCCCCTTGATGCGAATCTCGTCCAGCATAATCCATCCATTTTATCACAAGAGAGGGCGGGTTTGACCCCATCTTCCGAATTGGCTAGGATGGAGGGGCCTCATGTCCAACGAAGAGAAGATCCTCCGGTCGCTCGAGCTGCTCAAGGACATCGGCTACAAGAGCGACTCCATCAAGGCCATCAAGCACGTCCCGGCCCGGGAGGGCAGCTACCGGGACTACCCCGACGGCGTCCACCCGGCCCTGCGCGAGGCCCTCGTCGCCAAGGGCTTCCCCCGGCTCTTCTCCCACCAGCGCTCGAGCTGGGAGGCCCTCAAGGAGGGGAAGAACGTCGTCGTCGTCACGCCGACCGCCTCGGGCAAGACCCTCTGCTACAACCTGCCCGTCCTCGACGCCGTGATGAAGGACCCCTCGACCCGGGCCCTCTACCTCTTCCCGACCAAGGCCCTGTCCCAGGACCAGCAGGCCGAGCTCGACGACGTCAACGCCCGCCTGCCCGAGGAGGTCCGGGTCTTCACCTACGACGGCGACACGCCCCAGGACGCCCGCAAGGCCATCCGGGCCCGCGGCCACATCGTCCTGACCAACCCCGACATGCTCCACGCCGGCATCCTCCCCCACCACACCAAGTGGATCAAGCTGTTCGAGAACCTCAAGTACATCGTCATCGACGAGCTCCACAACTACCGCGGCATCTTCGGCAGCCACCTCGCCAACGTCCTGCGGCGGCTCCGGCGCATCGCGAAGTTCTACGGCGCCGACCCGCAGTTCATCCTCTGCACGGCGACGATCGCCAACCCGGTCGAGATGGCCGAGAAGATGATCGAGGCCCCCGTGACCCTGGTCGACGACAACGGCGCGCCGCGCGGCGGCAAGTACTTCGTCTTCTACACGCCGCCCGTCGTCAACGCCGCGCTCGGCATCCGCCGCTCCTACGTCAACGAGTCGCGCCGCGTCGCCTCGATCTTCCTCAGGAACGGCCTCCAGACGATCGTCTTCGCCGGGAGCCGGCTCATCACCGAGGTCCTCCTGACCTACCTCAAGGAGGACATCGAGACGAACATCCAAAAAGAGGGGCTCATCCGCGGCTACCGCGGCGGCTACCTGCCGCTCAAGCGCCGCGAGATCGAGAAAGGCCTGCGGACGGGCGAGATCCTGGGCGTCGTCTCGACCAACGCCCTCGAGCTCGGCATCGACATCGGCACGCTCGACGTCGCCGTTCTGGCCGGCTACCCGGGGACGATCGCCAGCACCTGGCAGCGGGCCGGCCGGGCCGGGCGCAAGACGGGCCTGTCGGCCGCCGTCCTCGTGGCCACGAGCTCGCCCCTCGACCAGTTCATCATCAACAACCCCGACTACTTCTTCTCCAAGTCGCCCGAGATGGCCCTCATCAACCCGGACAACCTGTCCATCCTCATCAGCCACGTCGAGTGCGCCGCCTTCGAGCTGCCGTTCGAGGACGGCGAGACGTTCGGCCGGGCCGAGATCGGCGAGATCCTCGGCTTCCTCGAGGAGGACAAGATCCTCCACCATTCCAAAGACAAGTGGTTCTTCACGTCGGAGGCCTACCCGGCCGACGCCATCAGCCTGCGCAGCATCTCGTCGGACAACTTCGTCGTCGTCGACGTCACGGGCGAGGCCCGGGTCATCGCCGAGGTCGACTTCACCTCGGCCCTGACGGCCCTCCACCCCAAGGCCATCTACATCGTCGAGGGCGAGCAGTACTTCGTCGAGAAGCTCGACTTCGAGGAGCGCAAGGCCTACGTCAAGAAGACCGACATCGACTACTACACCGACGCCATCGACTACACCAAGATCACCGTCCTCGACGTCTTCGACAAGAAGGCGATCGAGGCCGGGACGGGCCGCCTCTCCCACGGCGAGGTCCACGTCGCGACCCAGGTCGTCGGCTTCAAGAAGATCAAGTTCCACACC
>CAZFBC010000151.1:0-6626 GCA_964517245.1 uncultured Eubacteriales bacterium
GTCACATCCTGAAGGCGATCCCGACGCTGCCCATGAAGCCGTTGTAGACGCCGACGTCGGCCAGGACGTGGAGGCTCTTCGTCAGCCGCGCCTTCAGCCCCACGTTGAGCTGGACGAAGGGGATGAAGTTGGGGATGGGGAAGTCGGTCTCCTCCTCCAGCGCCTCGTCCCGCAGCTCGCGCAGGGTCTTCTCCTCGGAGCCGGAGTAGGTCTCGGTCGGCACGTCTTCTCCGCTCAATGTCCCCGTGTAGCTGTAGGCCAGGATCGAGTCGTCGAGGGCCCGGGACGTCGAGATGCCGCCGCCGAAGGTCAGGTAAGGGTGGACGGCCTTGGACGGGAAAATGTCCCAACGCAGGGTCAGCAGGAACGTCATGGCCTTGATGATCGCGCGGGCGTCGGCCGTCCCGTCGAAGGTCGCCTCGTTCGAGGACTCCGTGTTCTCCAGGACCATGTACGCCGAGGCCGCCGGCGTGACCTTCAGCGTGCTCTTGCCGACCGAGAGGCCCAGGCTGAACGAGCCGTTTTGACCGGCCGGGTAGAAGCGGAACCCCAACCGGAGATCGTCGCCGCCGGAGCTGAAATCCAGGAGCTGCTCGTAGCTGACCAGGCTCAGGTAGGGATAGTCCGCCTGGATGTCCTCGAGGATGCGGTCCCGGATCTCCTCCTCGGCCGCCTCGTTGAACAGCTCCTCGGCCTGGCCCTTGAGCAGGTCGAGCGTCCAGCGGCCGTAAGCGGCGCTCAGCTCGAAGTGACCCTGGGCTTCGGCCGCGGGCGCCCAGACGAGGGCGGCGGCCAAGGCAAAGACACAGACCGCGGCGAAATGGCGCTTGCGCATCGTTCTCCTCCCTTTACTACCGGATACGCCATTGTGGGCGCACCCGCGCGCCCGTGTCAAGCGCCCTTCTTCACCATCGGCGTGACCACCATGATGAACGTCAGGACGAGGAAGATGAACGTCAGCAGGGGATAGACGACCCAGAACATCCGGCTGAGCGGCCCGGGGCCCTCGCGCCTTCCGTCCATCACCTCGCGGTCCTCGAGCGGCGCGGCCACGGCCCCCAGGCCGAGCAGGGCGAACGTCGAGGCCGAGATGATGAACGCGATCGCCGCCGCGATCTCGTGGATGTTCGCGCGGGCGAACCCGAGCAGCGCCTGGATGAAACCCGCGAGCAGGGCGACGAGCCCGGTCACGGCGAAGCCGAGCGTCAGCCCGCGGGCCCCCGTCCCGGCCCCCGTGAAGAGGAAGAGGGCCACGGTCCCCCCGAGGACGACGAGAATGGCCGGCCCGTGGAGCATGACCTTGGCGAGGGGCAGCGGCCCGTCCTGAGGCGACCCCGCGACGGAAGCGTAGACGGTCGCGGCCAGCACCGCCGCGAGGAGGGCCCCGCCCAGCACCCGCTCGAAAACGGCCGGCCGGCCCGGAACGGCGGGCGAGGCGGCCCCTCCCGGCGGCGTCGCGCCCGCGAGGCTCCCGAGCTTCAGGGCCGGGACGAGACAGACGACGGCCAGGACGGCCCCGTAGAGCGTGACGATGAGCGACCGGATCATTTGGGCGCTGAGGTCGGCGATGCCGCCGCTCCCGCCGCCCATGACGCCGGTGAAATTCAGGGCGCTGCCGAGCGCGCCGAGGATCCAGGCGTTGCGCGCGGCCGCCTCCCAGAAGTGGGCGGAGCGCCCGAGCTCCTCCCGCGTCCCGGGCCGGCCGGCGGCGTGCCGGAAGGCGGTCCCGATCTCGCGCCGCGAAAAGCCCAGGAGGGCGACGGCGGCCCATCCGAGCACGAGATAGAAGAGCCCGGCCCGGTGGGCCAGGCCCGCGAAAGCCCCCGAGAAGACGGCGGTGAAGACGACCACCGCGGCGACGAGCCATTTCAGGACTGTCATGGCGCTATCTCCTTGTCGTTTCGACGTCGGCCAGACCGGCCTTGACCGCGACGATGCGGTCGGCCAGCGGATGGCGGGACCCCAGCCCCTGGAGCAGGAACCCGGCGATGAGCATCAGGACCGAAAGGACGGCCCAGGCGCTCCGGCCGAAAAGACGGGCCCGGGCCGCCGCCCAGGCCGCCGCCCGCCCGTCGGCCCCGGCCTTCCCGGCCCGGAAGCTCCGGACGCGCTCCCGCAGGCCGGCCTCGACGTCGGCCGGCAGGTCGTCGGCCAGGGCCCTCTTCAAGAGATCGTCCAGGCCCCTGTCCGAATCCCGGTCCTTCTCCAGATCCTTTATCATGACACGGGCTCCTTTCCGCCCTTCCCGGTCCCGCCGGCGAGGCCCGGCACGTGGCGCGCCAGCGCCTTCGCCAGGGCCGCCTTGCCCCGCATGACGTGGACCCGCGCCGTCGGCTCCGTGCAATCCATGGCCAGGGCGATCTCCTCGTAAGGCCGCTCCTCGACGACGCGGAGCAGCACGGCCGTGGCCTGCCGCCGGGGCAGGCGGGCGATGGCTCCGAGGACCGCCTCCCGCAGGCCGCGGTCCTCGAGCCCCTGCGTCACCGGGAGGGCCGCTCCGTCGGCCCGGTCGACGGCGAGGCCGGGGACCTCGTGACGGAGGCGGCGGCGGCTCTTGCGCACGGCGTCGTAGGCCGCCGAGACGGCGATGCGGAGGATGAGGGCCTCCGGATTGGGATGGCGGTCCACCGCGCGGCGCTTGCGCCAGACGACGGTCAGGGCGTCCTGGAGGGCGTCCTCGGCGGCCTGCCTCTCGCGGACGATGCGCCAGATCGAGCGCATCATGCGCGGCTCGAGGGGCCTGACGATCGCGTCGTAGTCGAATTCCCGGCTGGCCATGGCGTCGGCGGCCCCGTCGGCCCCCGGGGACAATGTAACGCAGGGCGGCCGGCGAATCAATGCCGCGCCGGCGCGCCCCGCGTCTTGTTCCACGGTCCCTCAGGCCTCCATGGGGGTGACGACCAGAAGGACATAGGCGACGAGGTCCCGGACGGACCGCTCGTTGCGGCCGGCCTTCAGCTCGGCCAGGGCCGAGTCGAGCAGCCCGACGCAGAGCTTCTTCGCCAGCTCGATGCTCTTCTCCATCCGGGCCTCGTCCGTGAGCTCGGCGGGGACCTTCCAGGCGGCGCCGCCGCTGACCAGCTTGTAGGCGAACCCCAGGTACTGGCGCTCCTTGTCCGAGAACAGGATCCCCTCCGCGAGCATCTTCCTGACCGTTCCGATCCGGGCCTTGAAGTCCTCCGCGTAATCGGCCGCGGGCAGGATGAGGAGCGAAGCGTCCAGGACCTCGACGAGGGCCCCGGTGATCTCCTCGGACGAGAAGTGGGGCGCCAGGGTGACGGCCCGGGCGTGTTCGATCAGGGCCTCGGGGGTCTTGTCCGCGGCGCGGACGGACGGGCCGGCGGCGGGCAGCGCCCCCAGGACGGCGATGGCGACGGCGAGAGCGATGACGGTCGTGCGTGTTTTCATTGCGGCCTCCTTGCCCTGTAACCGTCGCCGCGCCCCCCCGCGTTTACAAAGAAGCGTCATCTCCCATCTCCGCGATTCTCTCTCGAGGCTGCGAGGGATGTTGCCTCGATGATCCCCGTCCGTGGAGGGGGGGGCCGCGGCTTCAGCCCGCGGTCCGGCGGCGCGTGACGAGCAGCACGGCCACCCCGGCCGCGTAGCCCGCGGTCAGGGCCGGCCCGACGGCCACGGCGCCGACCGTCCCCAGCCCGACGACCGTCAGGGCGTAGACGGCCGTCGTCACGGCCAGCTGGACGGCCACGGCGACGCCGATCGGGGCCGTGCGGTTGGACTTGACCAGCACCGCCCGCTCGTAGGACAGGACGGACTCGAGGAAGGGGAGGAGGACGAGCAGCCCGCCGGGAACGAGCGCGAACGCCGCGAGCTCCGGCGCCAGGCCCGAGACCGTCCCGTACCAGACCGCGGCGAGCGGCGTGTAGACGACGGCGGCCAGCCCGGCCGACGACGCCAGGCCCAGCCGCAGGCTGAAGCGCGCCAGCATCGGCCGGTTCTCGCCCGCGTCGCCGACCAGGGCGATGACGACCTCCTGCATGGCGATGCCGGCCGTGCGGAAGACGAAAGCCAGGCCGACGACGACCGGGAGGACGGCCAGCGACTCGAGCGGCATGCGGCCGCGCGCCAGGAAGAAGGTCGTCAGCGGGTTGATGAAGAAGGACAGGAACGAGGTCAGGGCCAGCGGCGCGTAGAAGCGCATCACCGAGGCGGCCGTCAGGGCCCGGCCGAAGGCGCAGTCGGCGTCGGCCCGGCAGACCAGCCCGCGGACGGTCGACCGGGCCATGGCCCAGCTGGCCGCCCCCTCGGCGACGACCCCGGCGCCGAGCGCGGCCGCGCCGACGCTGGCCCCCGGCAGGCGGAGTGCGAGGGCCGCGACGAGCCCGGTCGCGGCCATGGTCGCCAGGCGGATCACAGTCCCCCAGGTCACGGCCTCGGGCCGGCCGTTGCGGATGAGGATGCCCTGGAAGAACCGCCGGAAGCCGATGGCCGCCGGCCAGAGGACCAGGAAGAACATCGACTTCCCGGCCAGCCCGGCGACTTCGGGCGTCAGGCCCATGACGCCGCGGGCGACGAAGGCGAAGACCGGCGGCACGATGAGCACGGCCATGACCGCGGTGACCGCGGAGTTGAGCACGAAGGAGAACTTCCGCAGCTTCCGGTAGGCGACGCCGTCGCGGACCAGGGCGTTCGAGGCCGAGAGCATCATGATGATGGGCGACTCGACGATCCAGGCCAGCGCCGAGGCGACGGCGAAGGCCGCCAGGTTCTCCTTGGGGTCGGGGAGCCGGGCGATGACCGCGGCCAGGAACGGCCCCTCGGCGGCCATCATCAGCCAGGTCGCCTCGAGGGGCAGCCAGAAGCGGGCGACGCGGCCCGGGGTCAGGGCTTGGGCGGAGACGTCGTGCTTGCGCATGTTCGGCGGCGTAGGATAGCACTTCCCGCGCCCGCGGGCAAACGGCCCGCCGCCGCCGGCGCTCTCACCGCTTCTTGTGGTAGTCCGGGTAGGCCGGCTTGACGTGCTTGGGCGGCGGGTTCTTCTCCAGCAGCTCCAGCGCGACCTCGACCGCCTTCTCGAGCTGCGGGTCGCGCCCGGCCCGCACCGCGGCCGGGTCCATCTCGACCTCGATGTCGGGCGCGACGCCGTGGTTCTCGACGTCCCACGTCCCGTCGGGGTTCCAGAAGCCGCTCTGCGGCGCTCCCGTCATCCCGCCGTCCATCAGCGGGGCCGCCCCGGCCATGCCGACCAGGCCGCCCCACGTCCGCGTGCCCACCAGCGGGCCGATCCCGGCCGCCCGGAACAGCCACGGCATCATGTCGCCGCCCGAGCCCGCGTACTCGTTGACGATCATGACCTTGGGCCCGTAGATCGAGCCGACCGGCGTGATGTAGTCGGCGCCGTCCCTGGCCGCGAAATACCCCATCAGCGGCCGGCGCATGTAGTCGATGACGTAGTCGGCGATCAGCCCGCCCTGGTTGAAGCGCTCGTCGACGACGGCGCCCGACTTGCCGACCTGGGCGAAGTAGTAGCGGTTGAAGTTGAGGTAGCCGCCGTCGGCCGTGTCCGGCAGCCAGACGTAGGCCAGCCGCCCGCCGCTCATCCTGTCGACCTTGCGGCGGTTGTCCTCGACCCAGGCCAGGGTCCGCAGGCCGGACTCGTCCCCGACCGGGACGACCGTGACCTCCCGCGAGCCCTTGCCGTCGGCGGCCGGCCCGACCTTGATCACCGTCTGCCGGCCCGCCGTGGCCTCGAACGCCGCGTGGACGTCCCCGGCCGCCGTGACCTCGCGCCCGTTCACCGCCAGCAGGTACTCGCCGGCCTTGACGCCGACGCCCGGCTGGGTCAGCGGCGCCTTGAGCCGCGGGTTCCAGTTCTCGCCGTCGTAGACGCGGGCGAACCGGTAGCGGCCGTCCGCGACCTCGTAGTCGGCCCCGAGCAGGCCCACGCCCACCCGCTTGACCTCGGGCGAGTCGCCGCCGCCGACGAAGACGTGGCCGCAGGTCAGCTCGCCGAGCATCTCCTCGAAGAGATAGTTCAGGTCCCGGCGGCTGGCCACGGCCTCGAGGTACGGGGCGTAGCGCTTCTCCGCGGCCGCGAGGTCGAGCCCGTGCAGGCCGGCGTCGTAGAAGAAGTCGCGCTCGATCCGCCAGGCCTCGCGGTACATCTGCCGCCACTCGACCGCGGGCTCGGCGTAGACCTCCATGTCCTCGGTCTTGAGGACGCCCTTGCCGGCCTCGGGTGGAGCCTCCGTCCCGGCGATGAGCCACTGCCGGCCCTGGTTGAGCAGGACCTTTTCGCCCGTGGCCGACATCACGAAGCCCCGGACGCCGTCCTGGAACTTCTCGAGCTTGCGCGCGGCCAGGTCGAACTTGTGGAGCGTGCCTCCGTCCTCCTCCCCGCCGCCGGCCGCGAAGACCTGCGGCCCCTCCAGGACGAACAGCACGCCCTCCTTCCCGGCCTGGAGGTCGAGGTAGTTCCTGGCCGGGACGGGCAGGGCCAGGATGCGCTGGCCGAGCCCCTCGAAGTCGATGGCGACCTTGGGCGGCGCCGCCGCGTCCTCCGCCTTGGCGTCCTTCTTGCCGCCAGCCTTGGGCTTCTCGGCGGCCTTCTTCTCCTCTTCCGCCTTCTCCTCGTCGCTCTCCGGCGCGAGCGGCGACGGCAGGTCCTT
>CAZFBC010000152.1:0-2039 GCA_964517245.1 uncultured Eubacteriales bacterium
TCAACCGATGCCAGCTCGGCCAGCGAATCGTTGGTGAGCAATGTACTTGTCTGTGCCATTCCATGACTCCTTTGACCTGCCCCCCATCATTGTAACACCGCCAGGGCTAGAATCCTATGTTCTTGACCCGCACCCCTATCGGGGCTTCCGTTCAACCGATATAATGGTCCGTCCCATAATCATGTGCCCTCATAGAAAGTAACCCGGGCTTCGGACGAAATCTGGGGAATGATCGCGTCAGGTACGGCCCGCCTCTTGGCCTGTTCCACGAATGACCAGGTCTGAAAGATCCTCAACGCCATCCGAAAGAGGAGGAGTTTCTCGAGCTCGCCCAGATGCGATCTCTTTCTCCCGGCGGATCTCGACGTGGAGGTCGCGTCCTTTCATGGCCCCTTTTGTCCAAAGGACCTCCATGATCGAGGACTCGAGATCGCCAGCCGAAGGCCGCAATCTCTTTATTCCCGCAGGAGACAAGAAGTCCGGCATTATGTAAGATAGTCTCATGAGCCGGGACTTCAAGGACTCCCCCGGCGGGCATTGCCTGCGAGAACCCAGGCACGCAAACTGCTCTAATCCAGGGCGATGGAATATCGTGAGTGCACGAGTACCGAACAAAAGGAGGCCCGCATTGGACAGGAGCACGGCTCGTTCGGCTGTAATGCTCGTTGTCGGCGTCTTGGCCTGTAACTTGACCCCCTTCGCCCAGCATATGCATGGGATGCCCGAACAGGCGACGCGACCGGACATGAAGGGAGCTCTCTTGGGCGGGGTTCCAATGAACAGGGAAGGGTCGGGGACGAGCTGGCTTCCCGATTCGTCGCCTGCCGCTGCCTTCCATCTCTCCGAGGGAAGCTGGAGCTTCATGATCCACGGATCCGCCTTCGTTCGCTTCACGAGCCAGGACGCCGGCAACGCTGGCGAAAGAGGCGATTCGAAATTCGACGGGCCGAGCATGATCATGTTCAGCGCGAGCCGACCGGCAGGGGCCCGCGGGCAGTTCATGTTCAGGACGATGCTCTCCCTCGACCCCATCGTTGAGGGCGGAGCCGGCTATCCGCTCCTCTTCCAGTCAGGTGAGACTTGGCAAGGAACAGAGCTCGTCGACCGCCAGCATCCCCACGACCTATTCGGCGAGCTGGCGATGTCATATAGCCGGACGATCGGAAGGAACGCCGAAGCTTTCCTCTACCTCGGTTATCCCGGCGAGCCCGCTCTTGGGCCGCCTGCATTCCTGCACCGGGCTTCGGCCGCAAACAACCCCGACGCACCCCTCGGGCACCACTGGCAGGATTCTACACACATCGCCTACGGCGTCGCCACCGCCGGCGTCCGGCTGGGAGACGTGAAGCTCGACGGATCGGTCTTCACGGGTCGGGAGCCGGACGAGGAGCGTTACGGTTTCGACCCCCCCCATCTTGATTCGTGGAGCGGGCGACTCTCCTGGAACCCTGACAAGGATTGGTCACTCCAAGTCTCGCACGGCTTTCTGCGCGGGCCAGAAGCCATCGCGCCCGACGTCGATGTCCGGCGGACGACCGCCTCAGCGATCCACAACCTCGCCATGCCGAACGGTCGTGACATTACTTCCGCGCTTGTTTGGGGATGGAATCGGGATTCCGAAGATCGGAGTACGCACGCATTCCTTCTCGAATCGACCTTTGATTGGGGACAGCAGGCTATCTACGCTCGGGCCGAGGTCGTCCAGAAGACAGGCCACGATCTGGGCCTCGAAGCGCTAGAGAACGAGGCGTTTTGGATCAACGCATGGACTCTGGGCACGGCTCGAGATCTTTCGCCTTTCGATGCGCTGGGACTCCGCGTGGGCGGCCAGATCACCGTAAGCGCGGTTCCCGGCGCTCTGCGCCCCGTATATGGACGATTCCCTGTCTCTTTGAGCGTCTATCTAAGAATCCACCCCGCAAGGATGTCGCACTCTGCCGGGCCATCTTCCCAGACTCATTAATGAGCGACTTCCGCCCTCCTCGGGACGGCGGGGCTTGGCGCTTCGATTCCTCAGCATGCGTGACTATTGGAAAGCC
>CAZFBC010000152.1:2139-6555 GCA_964517245.1 uncultured Eubacteriales bacterium
AGAAGGTAACCTTCCATGCCAGCATTCGGCCCCGTTCTCCGGCACGTTCCACTTCTCGGCGATCTAACGGGCATACCGCTCATTGGCGACTGGATAGAAGAAGGGTTGCGTCATTACCATCTCTCTTCTTGGTTCTGCGATTCAAGTATCCGCATCCTCAGATGGCTTTTATCCGAGATGCAATGTCTAAGAAGAATTCCTTCGACCAGATCGCCAGTGCCCCGGGATCCTTCACGAAGGGCTCCACTTCGCGCCGGATCTGGTCGATGTCGACCTTTTCGATCCTCTTTGACAGCAGATCGCGCAGATCCTCTGCCGTCAACGGCGCCGGCTCCTTCCAATGCCCCGTTTGACGCATCCTCTGCTCGAGGTGGGCAAGACGCAGCTCGGGATGATAGGCCGTGAACCAGGCGAGATCATACCAGTCCCGGCCCTTGACCCGGCTCTTCCACTCGCGGCAGAGGACGGCGTGCATCTTTCCGGCGAAGAGATCGGGCAGGCTGAATGTCCTGACCGCGAACGGGACCGGCCTGAGCAGATAACGGACCTCCGTCGAGAATCCCGGTGGCGGATCGACGTCGACCTCGAGCCTGATCTTCAGGACCTGGTTCCGGGGGACCTGCTGGACGAGGCCTCGCTCGAATTCGACCGTGATCATCTGGGTCCGCGTGTCCGCCTTGAGGAAAGCGGACTGGATGGCCGCAGAGGCCGGCTTGAGCCGGCTCTCGATCTCGACGGCGAACCCGAAGGACGCAAGCTCTCTCTTCAGGGCTTCGCTGAAGTCGGCCAGGTCAAAGTTCTTGCGCTTCTCGAGGAGCGAAAAGTCCAGATCCTCAGAGAACCGGTCGAGCCCATAGAGCACCCGGAGGGCCGTGCCGCCATAGAAGGCGGCATTTTCGAAGAACTTGCTTCTCCAGAGGCCGAGAAGCGCGATCTCCTGCATGACCTCCCTGAGGGCGCGCAGGGAATCTTCCACGGTGCGGATCTCGTAGGTGGCAAGCATCTGGCGGATGGCTTCATTCATGGGGCGTCACCTTTGAGGATCTTTGGGACCGTCTCAGATACCCGCTAAGGCGCCTGAGCCTCAAGGATCGGTAGCGTCCGGCGAACTCGTTGATCTTCTCAGCAGAAAGGGAGCGGAGGGCGCCGGCGTCGATCCTCAGGTCCTCCTCGAGGAACCGGCCCATCACGCCAATATTGGCGACGGGAGCGCCGCGGACCGAAACGATCTTGTCCGCCAGGGCCTTCTCGGGAGAGGCGATCAGGAACGCCTGGCCGTGCTCCCCTTCCACCCGGACCATCCCGACTTCATAGGCCCGGGCTGGGATCTGACGATAGATGAAGAGCCCCACCGGTGTGCTGAACCTGCGGGAGCGGCTTGGCGTTACCGACGTCAGGGCCTCGACCCTCTCGGGGATGAGCCCGTGATAGGCGAGCGCATAATCGAGAGAAACATAAGAGGGGCCGTAGACGAGATTGGCTAGCAGCTCCTTCGAATAGGGGTTTCTTCTGTACTTATCGCCGAAAACATACAACCCCTTCTTGACCCTGACGACGACCCCCTCCCTGAGCAGGCGCGTGATCTTGTCTCTAGGGGAGGACAGATCCTTAAGCGCCTCCGTCAGTGTCTGATAATCGAAGATCTCAGTCTGGATGCGGCTTCGGATGTCGACGAACATGGGAAATTAACTATTAATCATACTAAGTCGATTAATAACGACATACTATGTTAAATAATAGCTATTGTCAAGCTCTAATTGAATACCGGCGAGACGGGGTGAAATGGCGTGCCCGAGAGGATCCGGACCTCCGACCTTTGGATCCGGAGTGCGTCCCAATTGCCCTCTGATCCTATCAGGTGGCGAACATTTCTCCTCATTCTCTCTTTGCCTGGGCTCGGAGATCCGTCTGATTTTCTTCACCTTCTGACAATGGACAGCTCGCCGACCCAGATATCGCTCTCGTATTCCGCCAGGGTAAAATAAAAGCGCTCCCCGTCACAGGCAAACTCATATCGACTGGACTGCCTGGCCGGGTCATCGAATTTCACCAGAAGCCTGGGTTCTCCTCCTGAGGCGGACACGGACCAGAAGCGCGCGCGCTTCTCCGCGTCATAAGCCATACTATATATTGTCCGGCTGTCCTTCGACCAGACCGGGTATCCAAAGCTTGGCAGATTAGCGGGGTCCTTGGTTTCAACAAGCACTCGCGGGTCGCCTCCCTGCGCCGGCACGAGACTTAGCCTGCCAGCTTGATGATAGGCAATCCACTTTCCGTCAGGAGACCACTTGGAGGACTGACTGGCTCCATCGAACGTCAACTGGCGCTCCTCTCCCCAAGGCGAGTCCATAGTCCTCCTGGTTATCACAAAGAGCTCGCCGCGGCCGGTTTTTTGTGACTGATATACAAGATGCAGGCCGTCCGGCGACCAGTCCGGATAGGATTCGGAGGCCGGGTCGTCGGTCAACTGCTGAAATTTGCTCCCGTCGGCCATCATTAGCGCCAGATCCCGATTCCCCATCTTCCAGGTGAAGAAAGCGATTTCCCGGCCGTCGGGTGACCAGGCCGGAAGGAATTCATCGCTCGGGTCGCTAGTGAGCCGTTCAGGCTCTCCTCCGCCGATCGGCATTTTGTAAATATCCTGATTGCCATTTAAGTTGGAGTCATAGGCCAGCCACTTGCCGTCGGAAGAGACGCCAATCCCTTCTATGGTCTGATTCCCAATCGTTACTTGCCGGGCCTCTGAGATGGAAACCGGTCCGTCTTTCGGTATCCCGATCGACCAGATGTTCGCGGTGTGGGTGAATTCAGAATAAGCCAATCTGTCACCGGCTGCCGATAAGCTGATCGTGTGGGCGTTGAGGCCGGTCGTCAGCCGCACGGAGGGCCCCGAAGGCTTCCCGGAATCCTCAAGGGCAACGAGGAAAACGTCCCGGCCTCCCCTCTCGCCGGAGACATAAAGGAGATGCCTTCCTTCGGGCATCCAGGCCGGGCTGACGTTGAGGGACTTGTCATCGGTCACTCGGACCGGTTTGCCGCCCTTCACGGAAACAATCCAGATGGAAGATGGCGCGATATTGCCGATATTTCCGTGACGTCCCGAGCCAAACAGGAACGCGGAATTTCCTACGACATAAGCGATTTTCGACCCGTCCGGCGACCAACACAAGGAATAAGGGTGGGGATGTGGATAAGCCGTTTCCACGATCTTCCGAAGTTCATCCCCGTCCAGGGCCGCCACGAGAATGTGATTGTCACTACTGTAAGCGATCTGCCGGCCGTCGGGAGACCAGGCCGAGCAATAGACCGTTTGTCCCGGTGACGCTTCGGCCATTTTTTTTGGGATGCCGCCGAGCGCCGGGACAATAAAGATAGAACTCTGAGATTGGAATGAGATTTGTGTCCCGTCGGGAGACCACTGCGGCCAGCGGTAGTCACCGGGAAGGCCGGCGGTGAGAGCGATCGGTCTTCCTCCTCCGATCTGCCGCACATAGAGCGCTATTTTGCCGGAAGTGCTCGTGGCGTAGGCGATCATCTTGCCGTCGGGTGAAATGGCCGGGTCGATTTCCAGGCCGGGATCATGAGTGATCTTCTGCGTCCGGTCGATTTTGACCTCGAATATCTCCGGCCCGGGGCGAAAGATGAAGTATCCCGCGATGAGCAAGAGGCCCACCAGGGCCGCCGCCGGGAGAAAAAGCTTTCTCAAGTTGAACTTGACCGTGATTTCCTTTGAGGTCACCGGCCTGCGCGTGGCAATAACCCGCTCGGTGAGGGGCATTCCTTTTTTTACTCTTTCCAACTCTGAGCGCAGCTCGTCGGCCGTTTGGGGCCTCTCCTCTCTCTCCTTTTTTAGGCACTTGAGGGCCAGGAGGCTCAGGCCCTCGGGGATTTGAGGGTTGAGCTCCCGCGGGTCCCTCGGGGTTTCGCCCTTATGCTTCATCCCGACCGCAAAGGCCGTGTCGCCTTCAAAGGGGACCCGGCCGGTCAGCATCTCGTAGAGGATGATCCCCAGGGAGTAGATGTCCGCCCGAGGATCGACGTCTTTCCCCTCCACCTGCTCCGGGCTCATGTACTCAGGGGTGCCGATCATCACGCCGGGCCCCGTCAGGCCCTTGGCGGTCATGGACCGGGCGATCCCGAAATCCATGATCCGGGCATTGCCGTCCTCGTCAACCATGATGTTCTGGGGCTTCAGGTCCCGGTGGACGACGCCCAGATGATGGGCCTCCGTGAGGCCTTCGCAGACCTGCTTGGCGATCAAGACCGCCCGACCTGCCCCGAGCTGGCCGGACTTCCGGATAAACCTCTTCAGGTCCTCGCCGGCAACAAACTCCATAGTAATGAATGTCGTACCCTCGGCTTTGCCCAGGTCGAACATCCGGCAGACGTTCCGGTGGCTGATCCTGCGGGCCAGCT
>CAZFBC010000153.1:0-6512 GCA_964517245.1 uncultured Eubacteriales bacterium
CGCTCATCCTCGTCGTCGGCGACAGGGAGGTCGAGCGCGGCACGGCCGCCCTGCGCCTCCACGGTCAGGGCGACAAGGGCGAAGTGGACCTGGCCGGCTTCATCGACAAGGCCGTCGCTCTCAATCGTCAAAAATCTCTCAGTTTGAATTTCTAGAGGAGGACCGACCATTTTCAAGAGACACGGTTACTATCCTGCGGTCGCCAAGGCCAAGCCCCACCGGACCAACGAGATGATCCAGGCGCGGGAGGTCCGCGTCATCGACGAGGAGAAGAACGCCTTGGGCGTCCTGCCGACGGCCCAGGCCATCCAGCTGGCCCGCGACCGGGGGCTCGACCTCGTCGAGATCGCCCCGACGGCCGACCCCCCCGTCTGCAAGATCACGGATTACGGCAAGTTCCTGTACGAGCAGCACAAGAAGGACCACGAGGCCAAGAAGCACCAGAAGCAGATCCAGATCAAGGAGATCAAGTTCCGCCCCAAGATCAGCATCCACGACTACGATTTCAAGATGAAGCACGTCCGGCGCTTCCTCGGGGAGGGCAACAAGGTCAAGATCACGGTCATGCTGAGGGGCCGCGAGAAGCAGAAGCCGGAGCTCGGCTACCAGGTCCTCGACCGGGTCCTCGGCGACGTCCGGGAGCTGGCCACGCAGGACGGCTCCGCCAGGAAGCAGGATTGGGCCGTCTCGGCCCTGTTGGTCCCCACGAAAACCGGAGGAAAAGATGCCAAAGCTAAAAACCCACAAGGGAGCCCAAAAGAGGTTCAAGGTCACGGCCAAGAAAAAGTTCCTTCACGAGAAGGCCAATAAGAGCCACATCCTGACCAAGAAGGCCTCCAAGCGCAAGCGCCATCTGGGCAAGGTCGCTGTGGCCAGCCCGGCCGACCGCAAGGCCCTCAAGACGATGCTCCCGTACGACATGTGACCGCGCCCCCGCGCGCAAGGAGACGACCATGCCACGCGTAAAACGCAGCACCAAGAGACGCGACCGGCGGAGGAAGGTCCTCGGCCTGGCCAAGGGATACTTCGGCGCCAAGAGCCGCAACTACCGCACGGCCAAGGAGGCCGTCGAGAAGTCCCTCCTCTACGCCTACCGCGACCGGCGGACGAAAAAGCGGGACTTCCGCAGCCTCTGGATCGTCCGGATCAAGGCCGGCGCCCTGGCCAACGGGACGTCCTACAGCCGCTTCATCCGCGGCCTGAAGGTCCTCGGCGTCGCCCTCGACCGCAAGATCCTGGCCGACCTGGCCGTCAACGCCCCCGGGACGTTCGCCCACCTGGTCCGGATGACGAAGACGCCCGCAGCCTAGGTTCCGCTCATGGCGAACCTCCAGGACCGGGTCGAAGGTCTTCGGAAGGCGTTCGAGGAGGCGGCCCTCGGGCTCGGCGACGCCAAGTCCCTCGAGGAGCTCCGGACGGCCTTCCTGGGCCGCAAGAGGGGCCACGTCACCCTCCTGTTCGAAGACCTGAAGTCCGTCCCGGCCGAGGCCAGGCGCGAGACGGGGCGCCTGGTCAACGAGCTGAAGAGCTTCGTCCAGGACCGGCTCGCCGTCTTCGAGGCCCGGCTCAAGGAGGCGTCGGCCGTGTCCGTCCAGGCGGCCGCCCTCCGCACGGACATGACCCTGCCCGGCCGCCGGCGCCACGTCGGCACGCCCCACCCGCTGACCCTCTTCGGGCAGGAGATCGAGAGGGTTTTCCTGGCCATGGGCTTCACCGTCGAGGAGGGGCCCGAGATCGAGACGGACTACTACAACTTCGAGGCCCTCAACTTCCCGCCCCACCATCCGGCCCGCGACAGCTGGGACACGCTCTACATCAAGGACGACCTGCTCCTCAGGACCCACACGTCGCCCGTCCAGGTCCGGGTCATGGAGCGGTCGAAGCCGCCCATCCGCATCATCTGCCCGGGCCGCGTCTTCCGCCACGAGACGCCCGACCCGACCCACCTGCCGATGTTCATGCAGGTCGAGGGCCTCGTCATCGACGAGGGCGTCACCTTCGCCCACCTCAAGGGGACGCTCGAGCACTTCATCCGGGCGCTGGTCGGCGAGAAGGTCCGGGTGCGCTTCCGGCCGAGCTTCTTCCCGTTCACCGAGCCCTCCGCGGAGGTCGACATCGGCTGCCTCGCCTGCGGCGGGAAGGACGCGGCCTGCCGCGTCTGCGGGGGGACGGGCTGGAAGGAGATCCTGGGCTCGGGCATGGTCCACCCCCAGGTCCTCAAGAACGTCAACATCGACCCGGAGAGATACTCCGGCTGGGCCTTCGGCCTGGGCATCGACCGGACGGCCATGCTCGCCCTCGGCATCCCCGAGATGCGCTACTTCTACGAGAACGACCTGAGGTTCCTCAGGCAATTCGGGACGAAATGAAGATCAGCCTGGACTGGATCCGCGACTACGTCGCCGTCGACGTCCCCCGGGCGGAGCTCCTCGAGCGCCTGACCATGATCGGCCTCGTCGCCGACACGGTCGAGGAGAGGGACGGGGACGCCGTCCTCGACCTCGAGACCTACGCCAACCGGCCGGACACGCTCGGCCACCTCGGCGTCGCCCGCGAGATCGGGGCCATGCTCGGCGTCCCGCTCGTCGAGCCGGACTGGCCGCTCGTCGAGCTCCCGGAAGCCACCGCGGAGATCGCCGACGTGCAGGTCGCCGCCGAGGCCCTCTGCCCCCGGTACTGCGGCCTCGTCGTCCGCGGCGTCCCGGTCGGCCCGTCGCC
Organism: uncultured Eubacteriales bacterium; assembly: GCA_964517245.1. Taxonomy (GTDB): domain Bacteria; phylum Acidobacteriota; class Aminicenantia; order Aminicenantales; family Saccharicenantaceae; genus RBG-16-66-30. The sequence continues at coordinate 2,719 of CAZFBC010000153.1, forward strand.
CGAGTGGCTGAGCCGGCGCGTCGAGGCCATGGGCCTGCGCCCGATCAACAACGTCGTCGACGTCTCGAACTACGTCCTCTTCGCCACGGCCCAGCCCATCCACACCTTCGACTTCGGCCGGATCGGCGGCGGGCGCATCGTCGTCCGCAAGGCCAAGCGGGGCGAGACGCTCGTCGACCTCGACGGCCGGACGCTCGCGCTCGAGCCCGACATGCTCGTCATCGCCGACGAGTCGCGGCCGGTGGCCCTGGCCGGCGTCATCGGCGGGCAGGCCTCGGGCATCACCGGGGCGACCCGGGACGTCTTCATCGAGAGCGCCTGCTTCGACCCGGTCTCGATCCGCAGGACGGCCAAGAAGCTCGGGATCTCGACCGATGCCTCGTACCGCTTCGAGCGGGGGGCCGACATCGGGTTCGCGCCGCAGGCCGCCCTGATGGCCGCCTCCCTCCTCGTCCGGCTGGGGGGCCGGGCCAGCCGCGGCCTCCTCGACCGCTATCCCCGGCCGCCCAAGCCCCGGACGGTGAGCCTCCGCCTGCGCCGGATCGTCGAGCTGCTGGGCGCCGACGTCCCCGCGGACTTCGTCGCCGGCGTGCTGGCGCGGCTGGGCTTCCGCGCCGAGAGCGCGGCCGGGGGGTCGTGGCGGGTCGGGGTCCCGACGTTCCGCGTCGACGTCACCCGCGAGGCCGACCTCATCGAGGAGGTCGCCCGGTTCTACGGCTACGACCGGATCCCCTCGGCGCTCACGCCGGTCCGCTCGTTCGCCCCGGGCGTCGACCGCAAGCGGGAGCGGCTGGCCAGGGTCCGCGAGACGCTGCTCGGCCAGGGGCTCGACGAGGTCGTCAACTGGAGCTTCGCGGACCCCGAGCGGGAGAGGGCGGCGGCCAACGGCCGGACGCCCGTGGACGTCCAGAACCCGATCTCCGCCCGGGCCGCGGTCCTGCGCACGACGCTCCTCCCCGGCCTCCTCGACAACGCCGCCTGGAACCTCAACCGCGGGCTCGAGGGCGTCCACGTCTTCGAGATGGGGAACGTCTACCGCTGGGAGGGCGGGAAGCACCGCGAGGACCTCCACCTGGGCCTCCTGTCGACCGGGCTTCTCCCCGGGACGAGCTGGGCGGCGGCCGCCGGCGAGACGGACTTCTACGTCCTCAAGGGCGCGGTCGAGGCGCTGGCCGAGGCCCTGCGCTTCGAGCCCGTCGCCTTCGAGGAGAAGGACCACCCCTCGTTCGAGCCCGGTCGGGCCCTGGCCGTACTCTACAAGGGCCGCGAGGTCGGCCTGCTCGGCGCCCTGCGCGGGGCGTTCGCCGAAGGCGCCTCGGTCGCGCGGACCGTCTACGCCGCCGAGGTCGATCTCTCGGCGCTCTTCGAGATGTCGCCGCGGCCCTTCGAGGTCGTCCCGGCGCCCAAGCTGCCGGGCGTCTCGCGCGACCTGTCGATCCTCGTCGACCGGGCCGTCCCCTACGGGGAGATCGCCCGGGTCCTGGGCCGGCTCGACCTGCCCCTGCTCGAGGGCTTCGAGCTCCGCGACCGGTACGCCGGGCCTTCGGTCCCGGCGGACAAGGTCAGCCTGACCCTGCGCTTCCGCTTCCGGCATCCCCAGAGGACGCTCGTGGCCGAGGAAGTGGACCGCGCCGAGCAGGAGATCGTCGGCCACATGAGGTCGGCCTTGGACATCCAGCTGCGGGAGGGACAAATTGACATCCGAACTTGAGCGCATTAAAATACTCGAAGGGAAGATCGGGCAGGTCGTCGATCACATCCACAAGCTGACGGCCGAGAACGAGAAGCTGAAGCAGCAGATCAAGGAGTCACGGGCGGACAAGAAGGAAGCCGAGGAGAACGCCCGCAGGGCCGCCCGCCTGGACGAGGAGATGAAGAAGGCCGAGGGCGAGCGGGAGCTCCTCAAGGGGAAGATCGAAGCCATCATCGGCGAGATCGACAAGCTGGGGTTATGACCGAGAAAATCCTCGAGATCGAGATCTTCGGACAGAGATACAAGATCCGCGTCAAAGGAGAGGAGGATGAGCGATATATAGGCCACTTGACCTCGCTCGTTGACCAGAAGATGAACGAAGTGGCTGTGAAGTCGAAGTCCGCGGACACGACCAAGATCGCCGTTCTGGCGGCCTTGAACATCGCGGACGAGCTGTTCTTGAGCCAGAAGAAGCTGGATCAGCTGAACGAGGCCCTGGGCCACATGGAGACCGAGATCGAGAGCTTGGAGGTCCATCTTTTCGCAGATGACGATACATACAAGGACGCCGATAAATCCCCGTCGTGACGGGCCGTCGCCTCGCGACCGGCTCGCCGGCCGGGCCTCTCCCGGCGCGGGCATCTGACGCCTCCCGGCTTTCCTTCTCGTCTCCTCATTCAGATAGATGAGGAGGTATTCTCATGGAAGGGATTCTCACGTACGCCGGCGTCGCCGCCATCGTGGCGCTCGCCGCAACGGTCGTCGTTCTCCTGCTCAAGCGGCAGGCGGGCTCCCGCAAGGCCGCCGAAGCGGAGGAGCAGGCCCGGACGATCCTCGCCAGGGCCCGGGAAGACGGGGAGAAGATCAAGCGGGAAGCGGCCATCGAGGCCCGCGAGAAGGACCTCGCCCGCCAGAACGAGTTCGAGACCCAGAGCCGGGAGAAGCAGCGCAAGATCAACGAGACCGAGCGCCGGCTCCTCAGCAAGGAAGAGAACCTGGAGCGGCGCTTCCAGTCCATCGAGCGCAAGGAGCGCGACTTCTCCCAGAAGGAGCGGAAGCTCTCCCAGAAGGAGAAGGACCTCGAGGCCGAGGAGGCCAAGATCGCCGAGGCCATCGCCAGGGGCGTGGCCGAGCTCGAGCGGATCTCGGGCATGACCCAGGAGGAGGCCAAGGCCGCGCTCGTCAAGAGGATCGAGGACGAGGCCCGGCTCGAGGCCATCGCCACGGTCCGGAGGATCGAGGACGAGGCCCGGGAGAAGGCCGCCTCGTCGGCCCGGGAGATCATGTCCAACGCCATCCAGCGCTCGGCCGCCGAGCACGTCGTCGAGACCACCGTCTCGGTCGTCGACCTGCCCTCGGACGACATGAAGGGGCGGATCATCGGCCGCGAGGGCCGCAACATCCGGGCCCTGGAGATGGCCACGGGCGTCGACATCATCGTCGACGACACGCCCGAGGCCGTCATCCTGTCGAGCTTCGACCCCATCCGGCGCGAGCTGGCCCGCCTGTCCATCCAGAAGCTCGTCACCGACGGCCGCATCCACCCGGCCCGCATCGAGGAGATCGTCGAGTCGGTCAAGGCCGACCTCGAGCAGAAGATCAAGCAGGAGGGCGAGTCGGCCGTCCTGGAGCTCAAGATCCGCGACATCCACCCGGAGCTGATCAAGCTCCTGGGCAAGCTCAAGTACCGGACGAGCTACGGCCAGAACGTCCTCCAGCACACCAAGGAGGTGGCCATGCTCGCGGCCATGATGGCCCGCGAGATCGGCCTCGACACCAACGTCGCCCTGCGGGCCGGCCTGCTCCACGACATCGGCAAGGCCGTCGACCGGGACACCGAGCTCGGCGTCGAGCTGGCCAAGAAATACGGCGAGTCGGAGAAGGTCTGCCAGGCCATCGCCGCGCACCACCGCGACGTCGACTTCCCGTCGATCGCGGCCGTCCTCGTCCAGGCCGCCGACACGCTCTCGGCCGCCCGGCCGGGCGCCCGGCGCGAGCTGCTCGAGACCTACATCCAGCGGCGGGAGAAGCTCGGGGAGATCGCCGCGTCGTTCGAGGGCGTTTCCAAGGCCTTCGCCCGGCAGGCCGGGCGCGAGTTCCG
>CAZFBC010000154.1:0-6383 GCA_964517245.1 uncultured Eubacteriales bacterium
GGGGAACGAAATAATCCTTGACAGCGTTTTTGCCGGTGGTTTCTAATGGTCAGTCGGATCGCTCTCGTATAACGAGGAGTCATCGTCATGCTCGAAAGAAAGGACGGATACGCGGGGGTCTGCGCCCTGGCGATGGGACTGCTGGCCCTGCTCGCGTCGGGGCCCTCGCCCCTCAGCGGCCAGGACGGGGAGAAGAAGCCGGGCCTCTTCGGTCCCTGGGCGGCCACGGCCGAGGTCAGCTACGTCGTCACGGGCGGGAACACGTCGACGTCGGCCTTCAGCCTCGGGACCTCGTTCTCCCGCAAGTGGGCCAAAGACACGCTCCTCTTCAAGAGCTACATCCTGAAGAGCAACAGCACGACGACGACCCGGACGGCCATGGGGACCGAGGAGGATTTCGAGATCTTCGAGAGCTCCCTGACCCGGAAGGTCGCCGAGAACTACCTGTTCGCCGCCCAGTACGACCGCAACATCTCCAAGAGGCTCACCGGCCAGGCGGGCCTGAGCTGGGACCGCAACCGTTTCGCCGGCATCGACGACCGGCTCATCGGGACCCTGGGCTTCGGCTACGCCCTGGTCGACAAGCCGAGGACGAAGGTCAAGACCTCCGCCGGCGTGACCTACACGGGCCGGCAGTACGTCGGCCTCGATTGGGAGTCCTTCGGCGGCTTGCGCTTCACCGCGTCGTTGGACCAGAAAGTGTTCGAGAAGTCGTCGTTCGCCTCCGTGTTCGTCTTCGACGAGAACCTGAGGGACAGCCCCGACTGGCGGTTCGACTGGACCAATTCGGTCTCGGCCACCATCTCCAAGGGGCTGGCCCTCAAGGTCGGCCTGAGGACGCTCTACACGAACCAGCCGGCCCTCCAGGCCATCCCCCTCTACGACCTCTTCGGCGCGCTGACGGACCTGACGGTGTTCGTGCCCCTGAAGAAGCTCGACTCCTTCTTCACGACCTCCATCGTCATCAACTTTTAATTAAGAAGGGGTCAAACCTGCTTTTTTAAATTTTCCGACAATAATGTCGGAGAATTAAAAAAAGCAGGTTTGACCCCATCTTGATTTCCTAGTAATATGGTAGAGAATTAGGGGCGGAGGGCCCGTGAACAAGCGCTATTGGCGTTGTTTCGTCTGCAACGACATCCACTGCGGCGTCGCCCCGCCCGAGCTCTGCCCCACCTGCAAGGTCCTCAACGCCTACGTCGAGATCTCGGCGGGCGAGGCCCTCGGCATCCTCGGCGGCGAGGCCGCCGCGCCGATGACGCCGGAGGACTTCCGGGCGGCCGTCGAGCGGTTCGCGGCCGGGAACGAGTTCCGCGTCAATCCCGACCGCGAACGCGTGGACCTTCTCCTCAAGGGCATCTTCGAGAACGAGAAGAACCACGGGCTCAAGTTCTGCCCCTGCCGCCTGCGCTCCAAGGACCGGGAGAAGGACCTCCGGATCGTCTGCCCCTGCCACTTCACGGTCCACGCGACCTACAAGGACAGGGCGGACGGCCAGTGCTGGTGCGGACTCTTCGTCAGGAGGACCTGATGGCCCATCTACTGATGTTCCACGGGCAGGAATGCCCCCACTGCCGGAATATGATGCCGCGCGTCGAGCGGCTCGAGAACGACACCGGCATCCGCTTCGAGCGGCTCGAGGTCTGGCACGACGAGGCCAACGCCGACCTCATGCGCGGCTACCGGGAATACATCGGGCTGAAGTGCGGGCACGAGCTGCCCGTCCCGACCTTCTTCAACCCGGAGACCAAGGACGCCATCTGCGGCGAGATCGACTACGAGCTGCTGAAGGACTGGGCCTCCCGGCAGGGCTAGCGCCGCCGCCGCGCCCCCAGGCGAAAAAGCCGTCCCGCCGATGAGCGACCAGCGCACGAAGCTCGCGAAGCTCCAGGCCGCCGTCCGCGCGCGGCCCCGAGCCGTCGTCGCCTTCTCCGGGGGCGTCGACTCCACCCTCCTCCTCCGCGTCTGCCGCGACGCGCTCGGGCCGCGCAACGTCGTCGCCGCGACCGGCGTCTCGCCGACCTACACGGACGAGGAGCTGCGGGCCGCCCGCCGCGCCGCCCGCGGCCTCGGCGTCGAGCACGTCCTCGTCGAGACGGGCGAGCTCGCCCGCCCGGAATTCGCGGCCAACCCGCCCGACCGCTGCTACCACTGCAAGCGCGAGCTCTTCTCCAAGATCGCCGCCCTGGCCCGGGCCCGCGGCATCGACGCCGTCTACGACGCCACCAACACCGACGACCTCGCCGTCTACCGGCCCGGCCTGCGGGCCGTCCGGGAGCTCGGCGTCTCGAGCCCCCTCGTCCTGGCCGGCTTCGCCAAGCGGGACGTCCGCGCCGCGTCGCGCCGGCTCGGCCTCGAGGCCTGGGACAAGCCGGCCAACCCCTGTCTCGCCACCCGCGTCCCCTACGGCACGCCCGTCACCCGCGCGACGCTCGACCGGATCCGGGCCGGCGAGAAGTACGTCCGGGGCCTGGGCTTCCCGGTCGTCCGTCTCCGCCACCACGGCGACCTGGCCCGCCTCGAGGTCCCGGCGGCCGACGCCGCCCGCCTGCTCGAGCCGGCCACGGCCCGCAAGGTCGCGTCCCGGCTGCGGTCGCTCGGCTACCTCTGGACCGCCATCGACGTCGAGGGCTACCGCACGGGCAGCCTCGACCGCGCCCTCGGCGTCGCCTCCAAGAAGAAGGCGCGATGAAGGTGGCCGTCGGCCTGAGCGGCGGCGTCGACTCCTCGGTCGCCGCCCTCCTCCTCAAGCAAGCCGGCGACGACGTCTCCGGCGTGCTGATGCGGCTCCACCCCTGCCCCGGCTCGCCGTCCGAACAGGCCGGTATCTGCCGCGGCGCCAGCCAGGACGAGGACATCCGGGCCGCCGAGGACGTCTGCGCCCGCCTCTCGATCCCCTTCCGGGTCATCGACTGCTCCCGGCGCTTCGAGGACCTCGTCCTCCGCCGCGTCCGCGAGACCTACCTCGCCGGGACGACCCCGAACCCCTGCGTCCTCTGCAACCCGCTGATCAAGTTCGGCGTCCTGCCCGCCGCCGCCGGGGCCGCCGGCCTCGCCTTCGACCGCTTCGCCACCGGTCACTACGCCGGCCTCCGCCGCGACGCCGCGACCGGCCGCTTCCTGCTCGAGCGGGCCGCCGACCGGGCCAAGGACCAGTCCTATTTCCTCTACCGCCTCGGCCAGGCCCAGCTCGCGACGGCCCTCTTCCCGCTCGGGGGGCTGGCCAAGGGCCGGGTCCGGGAGCTAGCCCGCGAGGCCGGCCTGCCCGTCCACGACCGGAAGGAGAGCCAGGACTTCCACGACGGCTCCCTGGCCGCCCTCCTCGGCCGCCCGCCCCGCGAGGGCGACATCGTCGACCGCGCCGGCCGCGTCCTCGGCCGGCACCGGGGGGCGTGGAGCTACACCGTCGGCCAGCGCCACGGCCTGGGCGTCGCCCATCCCGTCCCCCTCTACGTCCTCGCCACCGACGTCGAGGAGAACCGGGTCGTCGTCGGCCCCAGGAGCGAGACCTTCTCCGCCGGCTGCCTGGTCCGGGACTGCGTCTGGGGGCCCTTCGAGACCCTCGCCGCCCCGGCCGATGTCCGGGTCAAGGTCCGCTCGGCCGGCCGGCCCGCCGCGGCGACGGTCTCCCCGCTCGGCGCGGACCGCGCCCGGGTCGCCTTCGCCGAACCCGTCTCCGCCGTCGCGCCGGGCCAGTCGGCGGTCTTCTACGACGGCGACACCGTCCTCGGCGGCGGCGTCATCGAAGCCGCCGCCTGACGCCCTCAACTCCCCCTGGGGCGCCCCCCCCCGCGCTCCTCCCCCTTCCCCCCTCGCACGCCCTCCCCCCTTCCCCCGCCGCCCGGTTCGGGTTATAATCGGCGGCAGTCACGGTCTTTGAGGAGGACCCACCATGGCCGGTTACCTGATCGCTTTCATTTTCGGGATCTTCATCATGGGCGCCCTCGTCGCCCAGCGCGAACGGCTCGGCGCCGGCGGCTTCAACGCCTGGCTCCGGGGCAAGAAGGGGCTGGTCGCGACGGCCGTCGTCGCGGTCGTCGCCGTCGCCCTCGTCCTCCAGGCCCTGGTCACCGTCCAGGCCGGGACCGTCGGCGTCGTCAAGCGGCTCGGCGCCGTGCGCCAGGAGCTCAAGCCCGGCCTGCACGTCATCGTCCCGTTCATCGACAAGGTCGTCATCTTCCCGACCCTCAAGAAGACCTACGAGGCCTCCGACACGCCGCAGGCGAGCCAGGCCGACTACCCCGACATCATCATCTCCGCCCTGACCTCCGACGGCCAGCAGATCCGCGTCGGCATGACGGCCCGGTTCATGATCGCGCCGGGCAAGGCCGCCTGGATCCTCCAGAACCTCGGCTCGGAGCGGGAATTCGTGGAGAAGGTCGTCAAGACCGAGATCCGCGGCTCGGGCCGGCGCGTGCCGACCCGGTTCGCCGCCTACGATCTCTACACCAAGAAGAGCTACGAGGCCCAGCAGGCCCTCTTCGACGAGATCGCCCCCAAGTTCGAGGCCAACGGCCTCATCCTCGACGAGATCGTCATCCGCAACATCATCTTCACGGCCGAGTACGCCCGGACCCTCGAGGAGAAGCAGATCGCCCTGGAGAACATCACCACCGAGAAGAACAAGCTCGAGCAGGAGAAGATCCGCAAGGAGCAGAAGATCGTCGCCGCCGAGGGCGACGCCAAGAGCATCGAGATCCGCCAGGCCGCGCTGACCAAGAACCCGACCATCATCCAGTGGGAGTTCGTCCAGAAGCTGGCCCCCAACGTCCAGTGGGGCATCATGCCCGACAAGATCATCCCGGTCATCGATTTCAAGGCCATGACCGGGCAGCAGAAGTAGCCGGGGGCCGGGGCCCGCGCGGCCGGGCCTCAGCGGCTCTTCCACTCGAACTGGTGCGGCCAGCGCGTCGCGTCCGCGGCCGGAGCGGCCGTATGGCAGACCGAACAGGCGGTCGCGCGGCCGCCCCCGTGGGCCGCGGTGAACTCCTCGATGCCCTCGCCCCTGGAGGTGCCGTGGCAGACCTTGCAGGTCCCGATCGTCCGGACGTCGGTCTGGTACTGCGCGGCCTGATACCCGTCCGCCTCGACGCTGGTCGGGATCTGGGCGTGAGGGCTGCCGTGGCAGGCCGGGCAGGACAGTCCGCTGTGTCCGGACGCGTTGCGATAGAGGGTCGTGCCCGTGTAGACCTCCGCGATCCCGGCGTGGCAGGTCGCGCACTGCGGCTCCTGGATCCACGGGATCCTCGAGCCCGAGGCGATCGAGCCGGCCACGTCGGCCATGGTGCCGTGGCAGGCGACGCAGTTGCCGTTGGCGGAGGTGTGGGCGAGACTTCGGCTGCACGCCGTCGTCGCGCCGGGGTGGCAGTCGTAGCAGGCCGCGCTCCTCGAGGCGTGGGAGCCGTGAATGGCCTGGGACAGGTAGAGGCCGGAGGAGCCGGCATCGCTCGTGCCCAGGGCCGGACTGCCGTGACAGGAGGCGCAGAGGACGGGACGGTCGGCCGCCAGGGTCGTTCCCGCCTCCTCGTCGTGCTCCTCCAGGACGTCGAGGAGCGGATCCGCCCCGTGGCACCGACCGCAGTTGATCTCGTCGGAGGTCGGCACGGTGGCCCGGGTCTGGACGAGGACGGCGCCGGTCCCCGAATCCCTGACCGTGATGTCGGCGACCTGGTAGGGGTTCCAGGCCAGGCTGTCGTCGACCGGGACGACCGGGACGCCGTTGGCCTGGAAATGGTCCCCCTTGACCTCCATGGCGCCGGACAGGCCGTTGTGGACCGCCGGGTCCTCGAGGTTCAGGCCCGTGTCCTGGGCCAGGGCGACGCCGAACAGCACCGGGGCGTTGTCCCAGAACTGCCCGTAGCTCCTCTTGCCGTAGGAGTAGGTGTTGTCGCGGATGGCGTATTCGACGGTCAGGCCCGCGGTGACGATCTCGGGCGGGTCGCCGCGCCGGACGACCTGGACCCAAAGGGTGTTGTAGGGCGGGAGGATGACGGCCTTGTCGTAGGTCGGGTTCAGGCAGTGCATGCCGAGGTCGTTCCAGGCGAAGGCGACGTAGGCCATGTCGGCCGCGGGAATGGCCTTGGCCTCGAGGTCGTCCCCGCCGCCGCCCGTCGAGCTGCATCCGACGAGGGCCCAGCAGGAAAGGAGCAGGGCCGCGGCCGGCCCCGCTTTGCGCCGAATAGAGTGCTTCATAGTCCCTCCTCAGTCGCTGCCTTCCTCTGCCTGAACTGTCCCACGAACAAGCCCGCCCTGTCAAGGCCGGAGGCAAGGACCGGGGGGGGCGAGGCCGTGCGCCTTGAGCCGAACAGCCCTTTCCGCTATAATAGGACTTCGACTGTCCGATTTCGGACCGCCCGCCGGCCAAGGCCGGCTCCCCCCGAACA
>CAZFBC010000155.1:0-3981 GCA_964517245.1 uncultured Eubacteriales bacterium
CTCGCGCGAATGGTCAAACGCGTCGTCCATGAACGGTTCTATTCGTCGGGAACTTATGCCGACAAGGATCTGGGGCTCTGGATCGGCTGGGCGAATCTCAAAGGTTCTTTCGCGGATTGCCAGCCCATATGGAATGAAAATAAGGATATCGGCCTTATCTTCTCCGGGGAGGACCACCGGGATGCAGACGAGATAAGGCGGCTCAAGGACAAGGGGCATGTGTTCGAGGATGGGAGCGCCGGCTATCTGGTCCACCTCTATGAGGAGCTGGGCGACGAGTTCTTCAGGACGCTAAACGGCAGGTTCAGCGGGGTCCTCATCGATCTTAAGAAGAAAAGACTGGCGCTGTTCATCGACCGCTACGGCTTGAATCGGATCTATTATCACGAAACGGACGGGACGCTGTTCTTCTCGTCCGAGGCGAAATCCCTGTTGGCCGTTCTGCCCCATTTGCGTCAGGTCGATCTTGACGCCCTGGCCCAGCATTGCTCGTTCGGATGCGTGCTGGGCGGAAGAACCCTCTACAGGGGGATGTCCCTTGTCCCGGGGGGCTCGGTCTGGACGTTCGATCCGGGTTCCCCTCCGAAAAAGTCCTTTTATTTTCAACCCAAAGAGTTGGAGTCCGCGGATCCCTTGGCCCACTCCGAGTACTACGACAGACTGAGGGAGACGTGGGTCCGGATCCTGCCGCGGTACTTGCGCGCCCGGGAGCGAGTCGGCATGTCGGTGACGGGAGGCAAGGATTGCCGCATGATCCTGGCTTGGGCCCGACCCGAGCCCGGAAGCTTGCCGTGCTACACCTTCGGCGGCATGTACGGGGATTGTCTCGACGTCAAGCTCGGCCGGCGAGTGGCCGCCGCCTGCGGGCAGACCCATCGAGTGATAAGGGTCGGCGAGGAGTTCCTGAGAGAATTCCCGAGCCACGCCCAGAGGATCGTCTATCTCACGGATGGGAACATGGACGTGACCGGATCGCCCGGCCTCTATGTCAACCGGCTGGCCAGAGAGATCGCCCCCGTCAGATTGACGGGGAATTATGGCCAGGAGATCCTGCGGTCCTACGTGGCCTTCAAGCCGCTCAAGAAGGCGCCGGCTTTTCTCGAAGGGGATTTCGCGCGTTCGGTCGAAGGAGCGGCTCGCCTTTATAGAGACCAGATGCATGGGAACCGTCTGTCGTTCATTGCGTTCAAACAGGTTCCCTTCCATCATTACTCTCGCCTGGTCTCGGAGCTCTCCCAGGTCACCATGAGATCGCCGTATCTCGATAATGAGCTTCTGGCCCTCGCTTACATGGCTCCCGGAGAGCTCGACGAGAGGAACGATCTTCAGCTCAGGCTGATCGCCGAGGGGGATCCCTTGCTGGGCGAGATAGAGACCGACCGAGGCCTCCTCCACAAGCCGGTCCCCGGCTACACATGGCTGAAGAACCAGTTCCGGGAGTTCACGGCCAAGGCCGAATACGCCTACGATTACGGCATGCCCGACCGGCTGGTAAAGATCGACCACGCCTTCCGGAGACTGCGTCTCGAGCGGTTGTTCCTCGGCAGGCACAAGTATTATCATTTCCGGATCTGGTACCGGGACAGATTGCAGGACTATGTGAGAGAAATGCTCTTGGACCCCCGGACGAAGAATCGGCCTTTCTTAAAGGGAAGCAAGGTCGAGGAGATGGTCGGAGCCCATATCGGCGGAAAAGCGAACTTCACCACGGAGATCAGCTGGCTGCTCACCCAGGAGCTCGTCCACAGGCAGTTGATCGAGTCGTGGGATTGAAGGAGCCCGTGTCTTGACGCACATCAGCGTATGTGTTTGCACCTATCACCGCCCTGTTCTGCTTCGGCGCCTTCTCGAAGGGCTTCGGGCTCAGGAGACACGGGGGCGATTCGATCTCTCCGTCGTGATCGTCGACAACGACCCCGGAAGGTCCGGAGAAAGCACGGTTCGAAGCGCGGCGGGCGCCAAAGGACTCGTTCTGAGCTATGATGTGGAGCCGGTCAGGAACATCTCCCTGGCCAGGAACCGGTCCATCGAAAACGCGACGGGCGATCTTATCGCGCTGATCGACGACGACGAGATCCCCCCTCCCGATTGGCTCGCGCTCCTGTTCGAAGCCCTGCGGAGCCATCCGGCCTCCGGAGTGTTCGGGCCTGTCAGGCCGCGCTTCGATTCCCCCCCCCCGAAATGGACCGTCGAAGGAAAGCTGTTCGACAGGCCGGAACATCGCACGGGATTCATCATGCCCTGGCAGGAATGCCGGTCGGGCAACGTCCTCTTCAAGAGAGACATCCTCCGGAGCCAGGATCCCGTTTTCGATCCGAAGTTCGGGTCCGGGGCCAGCGACCAGGACCTGTTCCGAAGATTGATCGCGGAGGGACATCGGTTCATCTGGTGCAACGAGGCCTATGTCGAAGAGGTCGTCTCTCCCAACCGCTGGAAGCGAAGCTTCATGCTCCACAGGGCCCTGTTGCGGGGCCGGACCACGCTCCTGCATTCCGGCAGCCATCTGGGTTCCATTCTCAAATCGCTTGTCGCCGTTCCTGTCTACGCCTTGGCCCTGCCGGTCCTCCAGCTCCTCGGCCATCACTATTTCATGAGATATCTGGTGAATTTATTCGACCACTTGGGTAGAATATTGACCTTGTTGGGTTTGAATCCCGTCCGCGATCGGAAGATGTGAGGCCGGAATGACAGTCGATAAGAACACGCCGATACTGGTCACCGGCGCGCGGGGCTTCATCGGCAAGTGGGTGGTGGCCAGGCTCCTGGAGCGCGGATTCACGAGGATCAGATGCCTGGTGAGGCCCGCCTCGTCCAAACCCGCCAAGAGCCTGTTTCCCGGCGCCAGGGAGAACGACGAACGCTTCGAGCTCGTCGAGGGCAATCTGCTCTCCCGGGAAGATTGTCGGACGGTCGCGAAAGACGTCGGTATCGTCTATCATTTGGCGGCCGGGCGAGGGGACAAGTCCTACCCGAGCGCCTTTCAGAATTCCGTCGTCACCACCCGGAACCTGCTGGACGCCTGCCTCGAGCACGGCAGGTTGACCCGGTTCGTCAACGTGAGTTCCTTTACGGTCTATACGAATCGCGACAAGCCCCAGGGCCGGCTTCTCGACGAGAGCTGCCCGACCGAGGGGCTCCCGCTTCTGAGGGCGAACGCGTATTGTTTCGCGAAGACCAAGCAGGAGGAAATGCTCTTCGAATACGCCGAAAAACGGGGCCTGCCCTACGCCAATCTTCGCCCCGGCACCGTTTACGGTCCCGGCAATGAGCAATTGTACGGCCGGGTGGGGATCGGGACCTTCGGGATCTTTCTGCACTTGGGCGGCCCCAACAAGATCCCGTTGTCGTACGTCGAGAACTGCGCCGAGGCCATCGTCTTGGCGGGCCTGACGGACATGCCCACGAACGAGACCTATAACGTCGTCGACGACGATCTGCCGTCGAGCCGGCGCTTTCTGAAGCTCTACAAGAGGCATGTCAAATCGTTCCCGTCGATCTATCTGCCTCACGCTGTAAGTTATTCCCTGTGCTGGCTTTGGGAAAAGGCCGCCGCGTGGTCGAAGGGGCAGCTGCCGGGAAACTACAACCGCCGGGAATGGCACGCCAATTGGAAGCGGACGAGATACTCGAACGCCAAGCTCAAGGAACGCCTGGGTTGGACGCAGACGGTGCCGACAGCCGTCGGCCTCGAGAGGTTTTTCGAGAGCTGCCGGGAGAAGGAACGTCATGCTTAAGATCGCCCTGGTGGGATGCGGCAAGATCGCGGACGCCCACGCGTCGTGCATCATGTCGATCGACGGTTGCCGGCTGGTTGGCGCCTGCGACCAGGAAATGCTGATGGCGCGGCAGTTCGGCGAGAGGTTCCCCGTCGACGCCGTTTATGACGATCTCGACGAGCTCCTCGACCAGGCCCGGCCGGATGTCGTCCACATCACGACCTCACCCTCGAGTCACTATGCCATCGCGAAGACATGCCTGGAA
>CAZFBC010000155.1:4081-6236 GCA_964517245.1 uncultured Eubacteriales bacterium
CCGATCATGCGTCTTCTTGGCAGCCTCTATTTCCACCACGAGCATGGGTATTGGCCTCGTTTCCGGAAACCGCGGAGTCTTTCGGAAAAGGTCTGGCACCGGATGCTCTACGACCGGGACCCCCGTTGGACGCTCTTCTCCGACAAATGGCGGGTGCGTCGATATGTCGCTGAAAAAGCGGGCCCGGCCTGCCTCGTTCCGTTGCTCTGGCAAGGGACCAGGCCGGAGGACATCCCTTTCTCCGATCTGCCGTCCCGGTTCGTCATCAAGGCCACCCACGGATGCGGCTATAACATCCTCGTCGAGGACAAGGACCGGATCGATCGGCCGGGAGTCGTCCGCCAGTTGAGCGAATGGCTCGAGGTGAACTACGCGACGGACGTCTTTCCCTGCGTCCAATGGGGATACAAGCACATCGAGCCATCGATCATCGTCGAGGAATACCTGGGGGCTCCGGGGCACGTCCCTTGGGACTACAAGATCTACTGCTTTGCAGGGCGCGTTCATTTCGTCGAGGTCCATCTCGACCGTTTCGGCAGCCACTCGACCGTGACCATGGACAGGGATTTCGAACTAGTGGATATCAAGTTCAGCACGCTGCCCGGCGGGTCGGAGCCCGTGCGCCCCGAGAACCGCCAGGAGCTGATCCGGGTGGCCGAGGCTCTGTCCGAGGGCTTGGATTTCATGCGGGTCGATCTCTACGGGGTCGGGGGGCGCGTGTATTTCGGAGAGCTGACCTGTTATCACGGGGGCGGGATCGTCAGCACGCGCCGGAGGGAGGACGACTTCCGGATAGGACAGCTGTGGCGCATGCCTGATGAACGGGGAAGGCCGTGTCGTTGAGCAGGGGCATCGACGCTTGGGTCCCGCCCGGCCTGCGTTCCTGCGTCCGGCGCTCGAGAAGCGCTCTGGCGGCGCTCGGCGCGATACGCGGCTATCGGGCCAGGACCTTTTTCCCGGAGGAGGCCAAAAAGGACCGAGCGCGGATCGCCCGGGAGCTCCTGATAACGTCTTGGAGATGGGGGCGGCTGGGCCCCGTGGTCGACACCTATTTCGCGTTCGGCTTGGACCGCCGCGACCGGAAGCTTGCCGATTACGTCTTCCTCGAGGAATTCGGGCGGATCAAGGACGCCTTGAATTCTCATATTTACGACTACAACTCGATCCTCAACAACAAGGTCGTCACCAGCATCCTGTTGAAGAGTGGGGGAATTCCTGTGCCCGAGCTCATAGGGCGCATCGAGAAAGTGGGGGATAGGCTCTATCTAACTCAAGCGGGGCAGAGCCATCTCCTCCGCGATTACCTCGCTAATAATGACATCAAGGCGTTCTGCAAGCCGTTGGCGGGGACAGGCGGGCATGGCGCTTTTCGGCTCGAGGTCTCGAACGGCCGCATCTCCGCCGACGGTGACGAGCTGGCGTGGGGGGGATTGGAGAAGCGGCTCGCCTCGCCGATGGTCCTGGAGGCGCTCGTCGATCAACACGAGGCGCTCGCAGCGCTCCATCCCCGGTCGATCAACACTATCCGCATCGTGACGGTCAGGAAGGACGTCAACGAGATCGCGCTGCTCACCGCGTTCCAGCGCATCGGCAGCGGCGGCAGGAGCGTCGACAACGCCCACAGCGGCGGGATCTTCGTGCCGATCTCGCCGGCAGGAGAGCTCATGGAGGTCGGGCATCACAAACCCGGCTTCGGAACGACCAAGCGCGCGCATCCTGATACCGGAATCGTCTTTAAAGGATATCGCTTGCCCCGCTACGAGGAGAGCGTTTCGCTGGCGAAGCGGGCGCACGCGTTCGTCGGCGACGTCCACAGCGTCGGGTGGGACATCGCGGTCACGCCGGGCGGGCCGCTCATCATCGAAGCCAACGCGGATTGGGACGTGCTCATGGCGCAGCAGCTGTACGGGGGAATGAGAGAAGAATTCGAGGAGTACTTTGTGTGCAGATATAAATCGCTCGGATTGAGTGGCCGCTAGGCCTGCCCAGACACTATGCCACAGGTAGCTGGCTCGACCTCGGAGAACCGGGAAGCCCTTGATTCCGGTACGGATGGCCTCAAGGAGAAGTCGATCAGAGGCGGGGCGACCACCCTTGTCGCCCAGGCGGCCACCCTTGTTATCCATCTCGGCTCGACGGTCGTCCTCGCGCGCCT
>CAZFBC010000156.1:0-6228 GCA_964517245.1 uncultured Eubacteriales bacterium
CGGTCCTCCGGGGCGCCGCCGTCCGCGTCCTCTTCGTCGACAACGCGGGGGGAGCGGGAAAGCCGGCGACGGGCCTCTTCGAGTTCTCGCCCCGGATCGACGGCGCGGCCGAGTGGAAGAGCCCGCGCGAGCTCGTCTTCACGCCCAAGGCCGGGCTCGAGCCCGGCCGGGAATACCGGGCCACGCTCCACGTCGGGAAGGTCCTCGACCTGCCCAAGGACCTGGCCCGCTTCGATTTCCGATTCGCCGTCGTCCGGCCGGACCTGGACGTCGCCCTGGAGGGGCTCTTCACCCCGGACCGGGCCAGGCCCGGGACCATGGTCATCCGGGGCCGCGTCGTCACGGCCGACCTCGAGGAGAGAGCGCTCGTCGAGAAGGTCGTCGAGGCCGACCAGGACGGCCGGGCCCTCCCGGTCGAGTGGAGCCACGCCATGGACGGGCTCGTCCACCACTTCACGGTCAAGGACATCGAGCGCCGGGACGAGGCGGGGGTGGTCACGCTCTCGTGGGACGGCGCGCCGATCCGCATCAAGACCGGCGGCCGCCGCGGCTTCGACGTCCCGGCCCTGGGCGCGTTCGAGCTCGTCGCGATCGAGCCCGCCCTCGGCGAGACGCGCCACGTCGTCGTGCGCTTCTCCGACGTCCTGGCCGCCAACCAGGACCTGCGCGGCTTCATCAAGGTCGAGAACTGGCCGCTGACGTTCGAGACCGAGGGCAACGTCGTCCGGGTCTACTCGACCCGGGAATTCCTCGGCAGCGTCCGCGTCCGGGTCCTGCCGGGCATCCGCAACCACCTCAATCGCCGCCTCGAGGAGGAGACCGAGCGCCAGGTCGTTTTCGAGTCGGTCCGGCCCCAGGCCCGGTTCGTCGGCCGCGGGCTCGTCCTGCCCCGGAAGGACCGGTTGACCGTGCCCATCGAGGCCGTCAACCTGAGACGGGTCCAGGTCGCCGCCTTCCGGATCTTCCCCGGCAACGTGGCCCAGTTCTTCCAGGTCAACAACCTCGAGGGCTCGGAGGAGCTGGCCCGGGTGGGGCGCTACCTCTGGCGCAAGACGGTCGAGCTCTCCGACGACCCCGAAACGACCGGCCGCTGGGCCCGCTACGAGCTCGACGTGACGCCCCTGTTCGAGGAGAATCCCGGCAGCCTCTTCCGCCTGGTCCTGTCCGCCAACCGCGGCGATTCGACCTATCCCTGCCCGCCGGACGACACGCCGGTCGTCAGGGAGCCGCCGCTCAGGGACATGGACGACGCGAGCTACGACCGCTATTCGAACTGGGATTACGACGACGAGGGGTACGGCTACGATTACGGCGGCTGGTCCCATCGCAACGACCCCTGCTCGGACGCCTACTACATGCCCCGCTACAACCGCGCCGCCGTCGCCGGCCGCAACTTCTTCGCCTCCGACATCGGGCTCGTCGCCAAGCTCGAGGCCGGCGGCACGCTCCACGTCGTGACTACCGACATCGGCACGGCCCGGCCGCTCCCCGGGCTCCGGGTCCGGGCCTACAACTACCAGAACCGGCTCCTCGCCGAGGCGACCTCGGACGGCAACGGCTTCGCCGTCTTCGATCTCGAGGACCGGCCCTTTTACGTCTCGGCCGAGGGCGGCGGGGACGTCAACTACCTCCGCGTCAGCGGGGAGGGCGCTCTGGCCACGAGCCATTTCGACGTCGGCGGCGAGGCCACTCAGAAGGGCGTCAAGGGCCTCGTCTACGGCGAGCGCGGCGTCTGGCGCCCGGGCGACACGCTCCACCTGACCTTCGTCCTGTTCGACCGGGACAAGGTCCTGCCGGCCGGCCACCCCGTGCTCCTGGAGCTCTATTCGCCGCAGGGGCAGCTCGTCCGGACGCTCAAGCCGGAGAGGTCCGTCGAGCCGTTCTACGCCTTCCGCGTCGAGACCGATGACGAGGCGCCCACGGGCAACTGGCAGGCCCGCGTCATCGTCGGCGGCCTGACCTTCGGCAAGACCCTGAAGATCGAGACCGTGGTCCCCAACCGGCTCAAGATCGCGCTCGACCCGGGCCGGGACGCGCTCGTCCGCGGGGACATGCCCGTCGACGCGACGGTCGCCGCCCAGTGGCTCCACGGCGCGCCGGCGGCCAACCTCAAGTACGACGTGGCCGTGCGGCTCAGCCGGCGGGCGACGCGCTTCGACCGCTATCGGGACTTCGTCTTCGACGACCCGGCCCGGGACTTCGAGGGCGGGACGATCGACGTCGCCAAGGGCGCGCTCGACGCCCGGGGGCGGGCCAACGCCCGCATCGCGATCGACCCCCGGCAGCCCAGCCCGGGGTCCCTCGACGCCGCCTTCACCAGCCGGGTCTTCGAGGAGAGCGGGGACTTCAGCGTCGACACGTTCACGATGCCCTTCCATCCCTACGACGCCTACGTCGGCGTCCGGGTGCCCCAGGGCGACCAGGCGCGCGGCATGCTCCTCACCGACAAGGACCACGAGGTCTCGATCGTCACGGTCGACCCGTCGGGCCGGCCCGTCCCCCGGGACAGGGTCGTCGTCTCGCTCTACCAGATCGAGTGGAAATGGTGGTGGGACCGCAGCGGCGATTCGCTGGCCCAGTATGTCTCGGACGTGCGGACCCGGCCCGTCGCCAGGGGCGAGGTCTCGACCCGGGACGGCGAGGGCAAGTGGAGCTTCCGGATCGGCTATCCCGGCTGGGGCCGGTTCCTGGTCCGGGCCGAGGACCCGGAGGGCGGCCACGCCTCGGGCCAGATCGTCTACGTCGACTGGCCGGGCTGGGCCGGCCGGGCCCGGGAGGAGGGCGGGGCCGGGGCGACGACTCTCGGCTTCACCTCCGACAAGCCGGCCTACAAGGTCGGCGAGAAGGCCGTCATCTACCTGCCCGAGGCCGTTCAGGGCCGGGCCCTCGTCTCGGTCGAGAACGGGAGCTCCGTCCTCGACATGAAGTGGGTGTCCACGGTCAAGGGCGAGAACCGCTTCGAGATCCCCCTCACCGCGGCGATGACGCCCAACGTCTACGTCCACGTCACGCTCCTCCAGCCGCACCGGGACAAGACGAGCGACGCGCCCATCCGTCTCTACGGCGTCATCCCCGTCCTCGTCGAGGACCCGGGGACGAAGCTCGAGCCCGTGCTCGAAGTGGCGGAGGAGATCCGGCCGAAAGGGACGTTCCGGGTCGGGGTCCGCGAGCGCGGCGGCCGGCCCATGACCTACACGCTGGCCGTGGTCGACGAGGGGCTGCTCGGGCTGACCCGGTTCGCGACGCCGGACCTGCGCAAGGGCTTCTACGCCCGCGAGGCCCTGGGCGTGCGGACCTGGGACCTCTTCGACATGGTCGCCGGGGCCTACGGCGCGGAGATGGCCCGCATCCTGGCCCTCGGCGGCGACGAGAGCGCCGGCTCGGCGGACAAGGCCCGCCAGCCGCGCCGCTTCCCGCCGGTCGCCCTGTTCGAAGGCCCGTTCGAGCTCGCGGCGGGCGGACGCGGCGTCCATGAGATGACGATGCCGCAGTACTTCGGCGCCGTCCGGGTCATGGTCGTGGCCGGCCGCGGCGGCGCGTTCGGCTCGGCCGAGAAGACGGTCCCCGTCCGGCGCGACCTGATGACCCTGGCCACCCTGCCGCGGGTCGCCCGGCCGGGAGAGAGCGTCGTCATGCCCATCGCCGTGTTCGTCAGTGATCCCGGCATCAAGGCGGTCACGGTCGGCGTCGAGACGAACGGGCTCCTCGAGGTCGTCGGCGAGCGGACGAGGACGGTGGCCTTCGCCCGGCCGGGGGACGACATCGTCTCCTTCGACCTCCGGACGACCGGCGGCCTAGGCCAAGGCGAGGTCCGGTTCTGGGCGACCGGCGGCTCCGAGCGCGTCGAGGACGCCATCTCGCTGCCGGTGCTGGCCTCCAACGCCGCCGTCACCCGGACGGCCCGGCTCGAGGTCAAGCCCGGCGAGAGGGCGAGCCTCTCCGTCGAGCCGTTCGGCATGGAGAACACCGGCTCGGTCACGCTCGAGGCCTCGTCCGTGCCGCCGCTCAACCTCGAGAAGCGGCTCGATTTCCTCATCCAGTATCCCCACGGCTGCCTGGAGCAGACGCTGTCGGCGGCCCTGCCCCAGCTCTACCTCAAGGGCCTGGTCCGGCTCGACGACAAGAGGACGAAAGAGGTCGAGGAGCACGTCAAGGAGGCCGTCCGGAAGATGGCCGGCTTCCAGATGACCAACGGCGCCTTCGCCTACTGGCCGGGCGACCGCCAGGGCCACGAGTGGACGACCGCCTACGCCGGATACTTCCTGCTCGAGGCGGCCCGGCTCGGCTACCACGTGCCCCAGGCCATGCTCGACGCCTGGCGGGCCAACCAGCGGGCGCTGGCCAACGGCTTCGTCACCGGCGGCGCGCCGGCCCGGCTGACCCAGGCCTTCCGCCTGTTCGGCCTGGCCCTGGCCCGCGACCCCGACCTCGGGGCCATGAACCGTCTTCGGGAAGCGGAAGGCCTGTCGGGCCCGGCCGGGCTCCTGCTGGCCGCGGCCTTCCATACGACCGGCCAGGCCGACGCGGCGGCCGACCTTGTCGGGCGGACACGCCTCGAGTTCGAGCCCTACCGCGACGACAGCGAGACGTTCGGCTCCGACTTCCGCGACCGGGCCCTGGCCGTCCGGGCCCTCGTCCAGGCCGGCCGGTCCGATAAGGCGCGGCCGCTCGTCGCGGACCTCTCGCGGACGCTGGCCTCGGACCTGTGGCTTTCGACCCACGAGACCTCGTTCGGGCTGATGGCCCTGGCCGCGTTCTACGGGGGGGCCGGGGTCGAGCCGTTCCGCTACCGCTTCAGCTGGGACGGCGGCGCCGCGGTCGACGTCGAGTCGAAGACGCCGTTCGACCGGCGCGCGTATCCCGATCCCGCCGCCGCCGGCCGGACCCTCGAAGTGACCAACACCGGGTCGTCCCTCCTCTACGTCGGCGTCTACAGCAAGGGCGTTCCCCCGGCCGGAGCGGAGTCGGCGTCGTCGGAAGGTTTGGCGGTCGACGTCCGCTACCGGGACATGCGGATGAACGCTGTCGCCGTCGACCGGGTCGCCCAGGGGCTTGACCTCGTGGCCGAGGTCCGGGTCAGGAACCTGACCCCGGCCCGGCTCGACAACCTCGTCCTGACCCACCTCGCCGCGGCCGGCTTCCAGATCAAGAACCCGAGGCTCGCCGACGGGACGGGCGAGGTCGCGGACGTCGACCACCAGGACATCCGCGACGACCGCGTCTTCACCTACTTCCGGCTGGACGCGGGCCAGGAGAAGGTGTTCTTCGTCGTGCTCAACGCGTCCTACCGGGGCCGCTATTACCAGCCGGGCGTCGCCGTCGAGGCGATGTACGACGCGGCCGTCCACGCCAACACGAAAGGACAGTGGGTCGAGATCGTCCGGTGACGACCAGACGCCGCAGGCTCCGGACCGCCGGCCTCGCCGCCGCGCTCGCCCTCCCGCTCTGGTTCGCGCTGCCGGTCGTCCGCTTCGCGGACCCGGTCTCGCCCGTTCTCTTCGACGCGGAGGGTCGGCTCCTCGGGGCCCGGCCGGCCGCGGACGGCCAGTGGCGATTCCCGCCGGGCGAGCGCGTCCCCGAGCGGTTCGTCCGCGTCCTGGTCCGCTTCGAGGACAAGCGCTTCTTCGCCCATCCCGGCGTCGACCCGTTGGCCCTGGCCCGGGCCGTGCGCCAGAACGTCCGCTCCGGGAGCGTCGAGAGCGGGGCGAGCACGGTCACCATGCAGGTCGTCCGCCTGGCCCGCAAGAACCGCGGGCGGACCTATCTCGAAAAGCTGAAGGAAGCCGTCCTGGCCGTTCGGCTCGAGACGCGGCGCTCGAAGCGGGAGATCCTGGGGCTCTTCGCCGCCCACGCGCCCTTCGGGGGCAACGTGGTCGGCCTCGACGCGGCGTCCTGGCTCTATTTCGGGCGGGGCCCGGAGAGGCTGAGCTGGGCCGAGGCCGCCTTCCTCGCGGTCCTGCCCAACGACCCCGGGCTCCTGGCCTCGAGCGAGGGGCGGGCCCGCCTGCTCCGGAAGAGGGACGGGCTTCTCGGGCGCCTCCGGGCCGCCGGGTCGCTCTCCGACCTCGAATGGCGCCTGGCCCTCGCCGAGCCCATGCCCGGGCGCATGCTCTCTCTTCCCCGCGAGGCGCCCCACCTGCTCGACAGCCTGGCCGCGCGTCCCGGCGCCGCGTCGCCCTTCCGGTCCTTCGTCGCCGCCGACCTGCAGAGGACGGTGCGGAGCATCGT
>CAZFBC010000157.1:0-222 GCA_964517245.1 uncultured Eubacteriales bacterium
GACGCCAACGTCGACGCCATCTGCATGTGGCTCTTGAAAAATCCCCACGACTACGACGTCCTCGTCGCCGAGAACCTCTTCGGCGACATCGTCTCGGACCTCGCCGCCCAGCTCGTCGGCGGGCTGGGGTTCGCCTGCAGCGGCAACATCGGCGACCGGTACGCCGTCTTCGAGCCGACCCACGGCTCGGCCCCGAAGTACGAGACGCTCTCGCCCTCCATC
>CAZFBC010000157.1:232-6113 GCA_964517245.1 uncultured Eubacteriales bacterium
GCGAAGATGATGCTCGACTGGATCGGCGAGACGGGCAAGGGCGCCGCGGTCGAGGCGGCGGTCGCCGAGGTCATCGGGGAAGGCCAGGTCCGGACCTACGACATGGGCGGCAAGGCCTCGAGCCTCGACGTCGGCGCGGCCGTCGCGGCCAAGCTCTGACTTGGACTATCCGTGAAAACGCCGTGCTGATTCTTGCGGTCGACACGACGACGCCCAGCGGCTCCGTGGCCCTGCTCGAGGGCGGCGCCCTCCTCGGCGAGGTCGACGTCGAGTCGGCCGCGACCCACTCGGCCCGCCTCCTCAAGTCCGTCGACTTCCTGCTCGCCGCCCACGGCCGGGACGTCCGGGAGGTCGACGCCTTCGCCGTGGCCGCCGGCCCGGGCTCCTTCACGGGCATCCGCATCGGCGTCGCCGCCGTCAAGTCCCTGGCCTTCGCCTCGGGGCGGCCCGTCGCGCCCGTGTCGACGCTCGCGGCCCTGGCCGGGAAGCTCCTGGCCGGCGGCGCCCGGCTCGCCTGCCCCCTCCTCGACGCCCGGAAGGAGGAGATCTACGCCGGCCTCTTCAAGTCCGGGCCGGCCGGGCCCGTCGAGATCGTCCCCCAGGGCGCCTACGACCCGGACGCTTTCCTCGCCCGGCTCCCGGCCCGGCGGGTCATCGCCTACGCCGGCGGCGGCCTGGCGATCTGCCGCGACCGGCTCCCGTCCCGGCTGAGGGCCGGGGCCCGCTTCCCGGACCGGACGCCGTTCGTCGCCGCCGAGGTCGCCCGGCTCGGCGCCGCGATGGTCCGCGAGGGCCGCGGCGTCGACGCCGCCGCGCTCGCGCCGATCTATTTCCGCCGGTCCCAGGCCGAGGAGAAATGCCGGACCTGATCCGGGGCGAGGGCCGCTTCTTCATCCGCCGGATGGAGACGGCCGACCTCCGGGCCGTCCTGGCCATCGAGGCCCAATCCTTCTCCAACCCCTGGAGCGAGACCACCTTCCGCGGCGAGATCCAGAACGCGCCCGTGTCCTCCCCGCTCGTCGTCGTCCGCCGGCCGGGCGAAGAGGTCGTCGCCTACATCATCTTCTGGCAGATCGGGGACGACGTCCAGGTCAACAACATCGCCGTCCGCCCCGACTGCCGCGGCCTGGGCCTCGGCGAGGCCATGATGCGCTTCGCCATCGCCAAGGTCCGCGCGGCCGGGGCGACCTTCATGACCCTCGAGGTCCGGCCGTCGAACGCCCCGGCCGTGGCCCTCTACAAGACGCTGGGGTTCGAGATCCTGGGCACGCGCAAGAACTATTACAGCCGGCCGGACGAGGACGCCCAGGTCATGGGCCTCGTCCTCGATCAGTAGTCGACGCGGACGAGCGTCAGGCCCTTGGCCGCGGCCGTCGGCCCGGCGAGCGAGCGGTCGCGGCTCCGGAAGATGTCCTCCACCTCCCCGGGGCGGACCCGGCCCCGGCCGACCTCGAGGAGCGTCCCGACGATCGTCCGGACCATGTAGCGCAGGAAACCCCCGGCCTCGACCGTGTAGACGAGCTCCCCGCCCGACCTGCGGAGCTCCGATCGGGTGACCGTCCTCACCGGGGCGCGGTCGCGGTTCGAGGAGAAGGCGGTGAAGTCCGCCGTCCGGACGAACAGGCGGGCCGCCTCGCGCATGGCTCCCAGCTTGAGGGGATAGGGCCAGTGGAGGACGTAGCGCCGGTCGAGGGGGCTCGGCTGCGGGGCCAGGGCGATCCGGTAGCGGTAGAGCTTGGACCGGGCCGACTTGCGGGCGTGGAAGCCCGGGGGGGCCTCTTCGAGGGAGAAGACGCGGACGTCGGCGGGCAGGACCGCGTTGAGGGCCCGCAGGAGGGTCGCGTCGTCGAGCCTGAAGGCGCCGCGGAAGCCGGCCACCTGGCCCAGGGCGTGGACGCCCGCGTCGGTCCGGCCCGCGCCGTGGACGACGGTCCTCTTCTGCGTGACCTTGCGGATGGCCTCCTCGAGGACGCCCTGGACCGTCCGCCCCTCGGGCTGGCGCTGCCAGCCGCGGAAGTCCGTGCCGTCGTAGGCGAGGACGACCCGGTAGTTCTTCATCTCAGGGCACGAGATCCCGGCCTCATTCTACCACAAGCCGAACGGCCGGGACACCCGCCCTTCGCGGGGGAGGAGGGGCCCGCCCGGGACCGGCCTCCGGCCCGCCGGCGGGGCGGGATTCATTGACTTCGAGGCCCGATTATGTTACCGAATATGGGCACCGGGAGGTCGGTTCGCGCATGCCGTTCATCAACTACGCCACCAAGACGATCGCCATCAAGATCGTCTACTACGGCCCCGGCCTGAGCGGCAAGACGACCAACCTCCGCTTCATCTTCTACAAGCTCGACAGCGCCTCGCGGGGCGACCTCGTCTGCCTCGAGACCGAGGCCGACCGGACCTATTTCTTCGACCTCCTGCCCATCCGCGCCGGCATGATCGGCGAGTTCAAGGTCCACTTCCAGCTCATCTCGGTGCCGGGCCAGGTCTTCTACGAGGCCTCCCGCAAGAGCGTCCTGCGCGGCGCCGACGGCATCATCTTCGTCGCCGACTCCCAGATCCCGCTCCTCGACGCCAACCTGGAGAGCTTCGACGGCCTCCGCCGCAACTGCCTCCAGCAGGACATCGACCTGATGAGGATCCCTCTCGTCTTCCAGTACAACAAGAGGGACCTCCAGTACCTCATCCCCGTCGAGACCTTCAACAACCTCCTCAACCCCCGCCGCTCCCCCTGGATGGAGGCCGTGGCCATCAACGGGGTGGGCGTCTTCGAGACCCTCCGCGAGATCTCCAAGCTGACCGTCCCCGTCGTCCGGGAGAGGCTCTTCGGCGACCGGGCCCGGCAGGACGCCACGGGCCATTCGGGACACACGACCAGGACCCTGATCAAGTCCCGCAAGGAGGTCGAGGAGGAGCTCGACAAGCTGTCCCGGGAATACGCCGGCAAGTAGCCGGCGCGTGACGCAAAAAGGCGGGCCCGTTCGTCCCTTGTCACGGGCCCCATGCTGTTCAAGATCGCGAGCGCAGCCCTCCACGGGATCGAGGCGTACGCCGTCGAGGTCGAGGTCGACATCTGCGCCGGCTTCCCCGCCTTCGTCACCGTCGGCCTGCCCGACGCCGCCGTCCGGGAGAGCAAGGAGCGGGTCCGGGCCGCCCTCAAGAACTGCGGCTACGACATGGAGTCGAAGCGCATCACCGTCAACCTGGCCCCGGCCGACCGGCGCAAGGAGGGTTCGGCCTTCGACCTGCCCATCGCCCTGGGCTTCCTGGCCTTCCTCGGGGTCGTTCCCGCGGCGCGCCTCCGCGACTACCTCTTCGCCGGCGAGCTGGCCCTCGACGGCCGGCTCAAGCCCGTGCGGGGCGCCCTGCCCGTCGCCCTGTTGGCCCGGCGGGCCGGCTTCCGCGGCGTCGTCGTGCCCGGCGCCAACGCCCGCGAAGCCGCCCTCGTCCGCGGCCTCGAGGTCTACGCCCTCGAGGACCTCGTCCGCGTCGTCCGGCTCCTGCGGGAGCCCGGCGAGGTGGCGCCCTGCCGCTTCGACGAGGCGGAGCTGGTGGCGCCGGCCGCTTACCCGGTCGATTTCGAGGACGTCAAGGGCCAGCAGCACGTCAAGCGGGCCCTCGAGGTGGCCGCGGCCGGCGCCCACAACGTCCTCATGGTCGGGCCGCCCGGGGCGGGCAAGACGATGCTGGCCCGGCGCCTGCCGACCATCCTGCCGGACCTGTCCTACGACGAGATGCTCGAGGTGACCCGGGTCTACAGCGCGGCCGGCCTCCTGGCCGGCTCGGGCACGGTCGGCACCCGGCCCTTCCGCGCCCCGCATCACACCGTGACCGACGCCGGGCTCGTCGGGGGCGGCCTCGTCCCCAAGCCGGGCGAGGTCAGCCTGGCCCACCGCGGCCTGCTCTTCCTCGACGAGCTCCCGGAGTTCAAGCGGCGCGTCCTCGAGGACCTGCGCCAGCCGGTCGAGGACGGCCAGGTCACGGTGGCGCGCTCCGGGTATTCCGTGACCTTCCCGGCCGCCTTCATGCTGGTCGCGGCCATGAACCCCTGCGCCGACGTCCGGCGCGGCCTGCTCGGGAAGGTGGCCGACTGCACGGACAGCGAGAAGGCCCGCTACTACGCCAAGATCTCCGGGCCGCTGCTCGACCGGATCGACATCCAGCTCGACGTCCCGGAGGTCAGGTTCCGCGACATCGTCTCGCGGACGCCGGCCGAGAGCTCGGCGGCGATCCGGGCCCGCGTGACCCGGGCCCGGGAGAGGCAGACGGCCCGCTTCGCCGGGCGGCGGGTCTTCGCCAACGCCCAGATGGGGCCGAAGGAGGTCAAGCAGTTCTGCGCCCTGCAGGACGAGGCCGAGCGGCTCCTGGAGACGGCTGTCACGAAGCTCGGCTTCAGCGCCCGGGCCTTCGACCGGGTCCTCAAGGTCGCCCGGACGATCGCCGACCTCGAGGGGAGCGAGGCGCTCGCGACCGCCCACGTCTCCGAGGCCGTCCAGTACCGGATGATGGACCGGCTCCGCTAGGCACGCGCCGATTGCCCCCGGCGGCGACTCTTGATAGAATCCCCCGCAGACGAGGAGGCGTCGCCCATGGAACAGAACATCCAAGCCTGTCCCGCCGTCGACAAGACCAAGATCGCCCTGCCGCGGGTCCTGAGCCTTTGGGACGTCGTCATGATCGTCATCGGCGGGGTCATCGGCTCGGGCATCTTCCTCTCTCCGTCCGAGATCGCCGCGGCCGTACCCGCCCCGCTGCTGATGCTGGCCGTCTGGGTCGTCGGCGGCCTGTTCAGCTTCTTCGGCGCCGTGGCCTTCGCCGAGCTCGGCGCGGCCATGCCCGAAGCCGGCGGCGTCTACGTCTACCTCAGGGAAGCCTACGGCCCGCTCCTGTCATTCCTCTTCGGATGGACGCTCTTCCTCGTCATCGACTCAGGCTCCATCGCGACCCTGGCCGTCGCCTTTTCCCACAATATCCTGCCGCGCTTCGCGGAGATGACTCCCCTCGTGAAGAAGCTCGTCGCGGCCGCCTTCGTCGTCTTCCTCGGCGCCGTCAACTACGTCGGCGTCCGCTGGGGCTCGCGTCTCCAGAACCTCCTGACCTACATCAAGACGGGCGCCATCGGGATCATCGTCATCGGCGTCTTTTTCTTCACCAAGGGCCAGGGACAGGTCAGGAATTTCGTCGAGCCGTCGCCCGGTCCCTTCAACTTCGGCCTGCTCGGGGCCTTCGGGGTCGGCCTGGTCGCCTCCCTCTGGGCCTACAAGGGCTGGGAGTCGGCGACCTACAGCGCGGGCGAAGTCAAGGATCCCCGCCGCAACCTGCCCCTCGGCATCCTCATCGGCACGGTCGCCGTCATCGCCCTCTACGTCGTCGCCAACCTGGCCTACCTCTACGTCCTGCCGGTCGGCAGGATCGCCGCGTCCGAGGGCCGTGTCGCCCTCGACGCCATGGAGATCTTCGCCGGGCCGTTCGGGGCCTCGCTCATCACCTTCCTCATCCTCTTCTCCATTCTCGGCGCGGCCAACCAGAACATGCTCTGCTCGCCCCGCGTCTACTTCGCCATGGCCCGGGACGGCATGTTCTTCAAGAGGATCGCCGAGTGCCACCCCAGGTTCCTGACCCCCCACGTCTCGATCATCGCCATCACCATCTGGAGCGTTCTGCTGACCCTGACCGGTACGTTCAGGCAGCTCTTCACCTACGTCATTTTCGGCGAGTGGGTCTTTTTCGGGCTGACCGTCGCCGCGGTCATCGTCCTGCGGAGGAAGAGGCCCGACATGGAGCGGCCCTATAAGACCTGGGGCTATCCGGTAACGCCCATCGTCTTCATTCTGGCCGCGCTCTACATCGCGGTGGCGGCGCTTCTCAGCGCCTTCTGGAACGC
>CAZFBC010000158.1:0-6082 GCA_964517245.1 uncultured Eubacteriales bacterium
CCCCGACTTCCACCACACCAGGAAGCGTTTCGACGCCTTCCTGGCCGCGGTCGAGCACGACCCGCTCCATCGGGCGGCGGCGGTCGGGCCGGAGATCGATTTCGCGCTCGCCCGCGGGAGGGACGCGGGCGAGGTAGTCGACGGGCTGGCCTCGGGCCTCATCCCGGAACGGGTCACCCACAACGACACCAAGCTCAACAACGTCATGATCGACGACCGCACGGGCGAGGGGGTCTGCGTCATCGACCTCGACACGGTCATGCCCGGCTCGGTCCTGTACGACTTCGGCGACTCGGTCCGGCTGGGCGCGGCCACGGCCGCCGAGGACGAGCGCGACCTCTCCAAGGTCGGCTTCGACCTCGGGCTCTTCGACCGCCTGGCCCAGGGCTACCTCGACGCGGCCCGGGATTTCCTCGTCCCGGCGGAGACCGCGCGCCTGGCCTTCTCGGCCAGGCTGCTGACGCTCGAATGCGGCGTCCGCTTCCTCACCGACCACCTCAAGGGCGACGTCTACTTCAAGATCCACCGCGACGGCCACAACCTCGACCGGGCCCGGACCCAGTTCAAGATGGTGGCCGAGATGGAGCGCCGGGCGAACGACATGGAGTCGGTCGTCCGCCGCTATCTCTGACCTCAGCGATAGGAGCCGTCATGAACAGAAGCCCGCTGTCCCGCATCGCCGCCGCCTCGCTCCTCCCCCTTCTCGCCGCCCTGGCCGCGGCCCCGGCCCCGCCGGCCGGGCCCGAAGAGGGGATGTTCCCCGTGAGCGAGATCCGCAGGCTCGACCTCCGGGCCAAGGGCCTCGAGATCGCCCCCGAGGAGATCTTCAGCCCCGACCGCGTCGGGCTCGTCTACGGCATCGTCCAGCTCGGGGCCACGGGCTCGTTCGTCTCGCCCGAGGGCCTCGTCCTGACCAACCACCACGTCGCCTTCGGGGCGGCCCAGGCGGCCAGCACGACCGACCGCGACTACGTCCGCGACGGCTTCCTGGCCCGGACGCGGGGCGAGGAGATCGAGGCCAAGGGCATGACGGCCCGGATCACCGAGTCGTTCCGCGACGTCTCGGCCGAGGTCCTGGCCGCGGTCAGGCCGTCCATGGACGCGGCGGCCCGGGCCAAGGCCGCCGAGCGCCGCATCAAGGAGATCGTCGCCGCGGCGGAGAAGGCCGCGCCCGGCAAGAGGGCCGAGGTCGCCGAGATGTTCGCCGGCAAGACCTACGTCCTCTTCCTCTACACGTACCTGAAGGACATCCGCCTCGTCTACGTGCCGCCCCGCTCGATCGGCGAGTTCGGCGGCGAGGAGGACAACTGGATGTGGCCGCGCCACACGGGCGACTTCTCGTTCCTGCGGGCCTACGTCGGGCCCGACGGGCAGCCGGCCGATTTCGACGAGGCCAACGTCCCCTACGGGCCCAAGCGCTTCCTCAAGGTCGCCCCCGAGGGCGTCCGGGAGAACGACTTCGTCTTCCTCCTCGGCTATCCCGGGCGGACCTACCGGCACGCGACGGCCCCCTTCCTCGCCTACGAGGAGGAGGTCCGCATGCCCTACGTCGCCGACTGGTACGGCTGGCAGATCGGCCTCATGGAGAGGATGGGCGCCGGCGACCGGGCCGTCGCCCTCAAGCACGCCGCCCGGATCAAGGGGCTGGCCAACACGATGAAGAACTACCGCGGCAAGCTCCAGGGCATGTCGCGCGTCGGGATCGTGCCGCGCAAGCGCGACGAGGAGCGCCGGATCGAGGCCTTCATCGCCGCCGCGCCGGCCCGGAAGGCGCGGTACGCCGGCCTGCTGGACCGGTTCGAGGCCGTCTACGCGGAGATGCGGGCCGACGCCGAGTACAGGATGGTCATGGGCTACCTGCGCTCGAGCGTCAACCTGTTCAGCTTCGCCTTCATGGTCCACGAAGCCTCGCTCGAACGGCCGAAGAAGGACCTCGAGCGCGAGCCGGCCTACATGGACCGCAATTTCCCCCAGACCAAGAGACGGATCGCCATGGGCCTCGACAACTTCCACGAGCCGACCGACCGGGCCGTCTTCGAGGAGCTGCTCGTCCGGCTGGCCCGGCTGGACGGCGGCCGGAAGCTCGCCCCGTTCGCCGCCGTAGCCGCGGCGGAGGACCCGGGCCTGGCCGCCCGGGCCCTCGTCGGGGACCTCTACGCCCGGACGGGCCTGCGCGACAGGGCGGCCGTCCTGGCGGCGCTCGACAAGCCCGCCCGCGAGGTCGCGGCCATGAACGACCCCCTCGTCGGGCTGGCCGCGGCCCTCTACCCGGAATACAAGAGGCTGCAGAGGCAGGAGCAGGCCTGGGGCGGCACGCTCGATACCCTTTACCCCCTGCTGCTCGAGGTCAAGTCCCAGTTCGAGGCCCAGGATTTCATCCCCGACGCCAACAGCACCCTGCGGCTGACCTTCGGCCGGGTCAAGGGCTACTCGCCCGCCGACGCCGTGTATTACGGCCCGTTCACAACCCTCGACGGCGTCCTCGAGAAGACGACCGGCGAGGCGCCCTTCGACACGCCCGCGAAGCTCGCCGAGCTGCGCCGGGCGGGCGATTTCGGTCGGTTCAGGCCCGAAGGGCTGGCCAGCGTGCCCGCCTGCGTCCTCTACGACGCCGACACGACCGGAGGGAACTCGGGCAGCCCCGTCCTCAACGCCCGGGGCGAGCTCGTCGCCGTCAACTTCGACCGGACCTACGAGGCGACCATCAACGACTACGCCTGGAGCCCCGACTACTCGCGGTCGATCGGCGTCGACATCCGCTACGTCCTCTGGGTGACGGAGAAGTTCGCGGGCGCCGGATTCCTGCTCGACGAGATGGGGGTCCGATAGGGCGGGGTCAGCCCGCCGGCGGGCGGACGGCGAGCCAGACGGCCTTGGCGATCTGGATGTCCTGGACGGCGACGCCGGTCAGGTCGGCCACGGTGATCTCGCCGTCCGAGGCGCGGCGGAGCGTTTCGTCGCCGACGAGCCGGCCGAGCTCGACGAGCCGCCCGCGCTCCAGCACCCCGGCCTCGACCGCCCGGTAGACCTCGCCGCGCAGCTCCGACTGGGCCAGGCTGTCGACGACGACCCGGTCGGCGCGGGCCAGGATGCCCGGATCGAGCTCCTGCTTCGCCGCCGTGTCGGAGCCCACCGCCGTGATATGCGTCCCCGGGCGGATCCACCCGGCCTCGAGCAGGGGCCGGGTCGAGGGCGTGCACGTGACGATGAGGTCGGCCGCGGCGGCGACCTCCTCGGCCCGCAGGGTCGTCCGGATCCGGAGGCCCGTGAAAGCCATGTCCCGGCGGAAGGCCTCGAGCTCCTCCTCGCCGGTCCCCCAGACGACGGCCTCGTCGAAATCCCGCACCCGGCGGAGCCAGTCGAGCTGCATCCGGCCCTGGACGCCGGCGCCGACGATGCCGACCGCCGAGACCCTGTCCCGGGCCAGGTACTTGGCCGCGACCGCCCCGGCCGCCGCCGTCCGGAGGTTGGTCAGGTAGCCCTCGTCGAGCAGGATGGCCTCGAGGACGCCCGTCTTCTGGCTGAAGACGAGCATCAGGCCGTCGCCGCTCGGCAGGCCCCGCTTCGGGTTCTCGGGGAACCCGGAGGCGATCTTGACGACGTGGAAATCGTCGCCCCTGATGTAGCCGTACTTGATGTGGACGTCGCCCGGCGGGTCGTCGAAGACGAGCTCCCCGACCGGCGGCACGACGACCTCGCCGCGCGAGTAGGCCGCGAAGCCCTCCTCGATGAGAGGCAGGGGGTCGATGGCGATCAGGGCCTTCCTGATCTCGGCGAGGGGGACGACGACCGGCATGGCCACTCAGAGACGGCGGACGGACATGCCCAGCTTCTCGAGGGTCTTGACGGCGTCCTCGAGCATCTGGTTCTTCACGAACACGTGGTCCGTGGTGTAGGCCGAGACGGTGAAGATGTTGACCCCGGCCTCGGCCAGGGCGCCGGAGACCGCCGCGAAGAACCCGACCAGGCTGAGCGGCAGGACCATGTCGAAGGTGATCATCCGCCAGTCGCCCTCGAACCCCAGGAAGTCCTGGGAGCCGAGCTTGGCCTCGTCGATGATGCAGGTCGTCTCCCGCACGTCCTTGATGACGGCGAAGGCGTTGACGCAGGCCCGCCGCGTCTTGAGGATGGCGTAGGTCTCCGCGGCGACGACGGCCCGTCCGTTCTTGAAGTAGGTGCGGATGTCGTTGCGCTTCATGGCTTGTGACTCCCGCCGGCCTTCTTCCGGTCCCGGACCTTCTCCAGGACCCAGCCCGGCTTCTCGACCTGTCGGGCCCTGGCCAGGGCCAGGGTGCCGGCGGCCACGTCCTTGGTGATGGTCGAGCCCGCGGCGACGTAGGCCCCGCGCCCGACCCGGACCGGAGCGACGAGCTCGGTCCCCGAACCGATGAAGGCCCCGGCCCCGATGTGGGTGGGGTTCTTCGAGACGCCGTCGTAGTTGCAGGTGATCGTCCCGGCGCCGATGTTGACGTCCTCCTCGACCAGGCTGTCGCCGATGTAGCTGAGGTGCTGGGCCTTGGAGCGGGGGCCGAAGACGGTGTTCTTCATCTCCACGAAATTGCCCACCCTGGCCCCGGCGCGGACGCGCGTCTTCGGGCGGAGCCGGGAGAACGGCCCGACCTGGACGTCGCTCTCGAGGACCGTGCCCTCCATGACCGTCGAGGACAGGACCCTGACCCGCGCGCCGAGCGTCGAGCTCACGATGTGGACGTGGGGGTAGATGCGGCCGTCGGGCCCGACGCGCGTCTCTCCCTCGATGACGACGGAGGGGTAGACGACGGTCCGCGGGCCGATCGCGACCGCCCAATCGATCCAGGCCGTGGCGGGGTCGAGCAGGACCACGCCCCGCCGGGCCAGCGCGCCGTTCTTCCGCTCCCGGAGCCGGGCCGAAGCCCATCCGACGGAAGCGCCGTCCCCGGCCGTCAGGGCCTCTTCGGGGTCCGGGCACTCATGGAAGCCGACCTTGCCGCCGGCCCGGGTCAGGCGCAGGGCCAGGGTCTCGAAGCCGGAGGCGCCCCGGCCCGAGGCGATCCCCCGGAGATGGGGGAACGCGGCCGCGGAGCGGAGCACCGAGACGCCCGTGAGCCCGCCGGCCCCCGAGCTGAGGAAGGTCAGCGCCATCTTCTTCGCCGCGTGGACGCGGAGCAGGGCCTTCAGCGTCCGGACGCGGACGAGGGGCATGTCGGCGGGAACGGTCAGGAGGTCGCAGTCGGGGAACTTCTCGAGGACGCCGCGGGCCGCGGCGAGGGCCGCGAGGGCCCCCTCACTCCGGCCGCCTGAGGCCAGCCGGCCGGCCGCGAGGAGGAACACCGGCACGGCCGTTCCGACGCCCTTGATCAGGCCCTCCCAGGCGTCGCGGGCCCCGGGGCCCTGGCCGGTCAGGACGAGGACGGCGTCGGGGCAAAGCCCGCAGGCGGCCTCGAGCGCGTAGGCGCCGAGCGGGCGCCCGAGAGCGGGCTGGAACACCGCGCCTTCTCTCCCCCCCCAAAAGAGAACGACGGTCTTGCGTTTCATACGAGCTTGGTGATGAGCTTGAACTTCTTGTCCTCCCAGACGGACTCGAAATCGGTCTCGTTCTGGGCCAGGACGGCGAACTGCTTGTCTTTCTGGATGGCCTTCTTGAGAAAGTCGAGGGCGGCGTCGGTCTGGCCCATCAGGCAGTGCACGTCGGCCAGCAGGTAGTTGACGATCCCTTCCTTCTCCTTGTACTCCAGGGCCTTTTCCAGGACCTTGACCGCGCCGGCGTAGTCGCCCTGGTTGATCTTGACGACGCCCTGGCGGTAGTGGTCCTCGAACCCCTTCAGCGCCACGGACTCCTTCTTCGGCCGCTTCTGGGCGATGGCGATGTAGGTCCTGGCCCGGTCGACGATCTCGCGGTCGGCCGGGAACTTCTCCATGAAGCCCTTGAACGACTCGACGGCCTTGTCGAACTCGCCCTTGTGGAACTCCTTGACGGCTTGACCGTAGGCCGCCAGGGCCTTCTGATACTCGTCCTTCTTCGATCGTTGTTCGCGCACGGTTCGTCCTCTCGATGCGGGTTGAATTGCGTTTATTTTACACGACTTCCCCGCCTTTGACAATA
>CAZFBC010000159.1:0-1113 GCA_964517245.1 uncultured Eubacteriales bacterium
GCACCGCTCCACGATCCTCCACTCGTTCTCGCCGAAGTCCTGGCCCTCGTCGACGACGACCGTATCGAACGCGCAGCCCTCCCAGAGCGATCCCGACTCCGCGGCCAGCCGCGTCACCCGGTCCCAGAACTCGGGCTCGTACCGCTCGGGCTCCGCGAACCCGTCGCGCCGTAGCCTCGCCAAGGCCCAACGCCCGACGGGCGAGACCGCGACCCCCGTCCCGTCGAAATGACCGGCCAGCTCGAGCCCCAGAGCCTCGGTGAAAGTCAGGACGAGCACGCGGCGCCCGTCCGCGGCCTCCCGACGGGCGAGCTCCCGGGCGATGAGCGTCTTCCCCGTGCCCGCTCCCCCGCGGACGAGGACGACGTCGTTCTCCAGGATGCCCTCGAGGGCCTTGAACTGCTCGGCGTCGAGCCGGACCCTCTTGGCCTCGCGGTCCTTGACCAGGCAGGACAGGCTCATGGCCGCCGGCCAGCTCTCGCACCACAGGGAATGGATGAATTCGATCCAACCCGGCGAGGCCGTGCGCCAGATGTTCTTCGGCAGCGCTCTTTCGGAAAGCCTGGGCAGAGCTTCTTCCATGTAAGGCAATTCCCGCGCGCCCAGTACGAGGCCCTCGAGGTCGCCCTGGGTGGGCGGGACCTCGAACTCCGTGTCCGGGAAGGCGACGGCCACGCCCACGAGCGGCGGGACCACCCCTCGTTCTTCGAACTTCGCCAGCAGGAGCTTGACGAACCGGTGGGCCTGCTCGAGCGGCGAGGTTTTCATGGCCTGCCCGTTTTGAAGCCAGACCCCGCCTTCCTTGCGGACGGCGCCGCCCTTGACCTCGAGGACCAGGACGCCGCGTGCCGGGTCGGCGATGACGAAATCCCCCTCGGCGAACTGCCCCGGCCTGGTCCTGATCTTGAGCGAGTGCCAGGCGGACCAGATAGAGGGGAGCGCCGAGGATAGAGCATCATAGACTTTCCGCTCGGACGCTTGGATATCCAACGGAAGCAGACGATCGGGGCGGAGACCCGGAGTGAAGCGTTTATCGATCGATCCGGTCAATTCCGAGACACCGTCGTTGGCATGAATCTCAGCTCTTGAAGACACTTTCGTTGTGCCACGTCA
>CAZFBC010000159.1:1213-6044 GCA_964517245.1 uncultured Eubacteriales bacterium
TCCTGGTCCGTGACGCCCGCATAGATCCGCATCAATGCACCACGCCCTGGAGATTCGCCTCTTTGACCAGAAGCTTGTAGCGGTCGGAGACGAACGAATAGGCCGGGCCGTACTCCTCGGCCGAGGCCCCGAAGACCTCGAGCTCGCGGGGCACGGGGTCGATCGTCAGGAACTCCGTGTAGGACCCCGCGCCGATGACGTCGAGGTCGCGCAGGGTCCTGAGCATGGCCTGGGCGCTGACCCCGAAATAGCGCTTGATGAGCAGAATGGCGTCGTAAGTCAGGTTGTTGTCCCGGCCGAAATCCTTGTCGATGATCTCGAAGACCTTGGCCGGCGGCATGAGGAAGCTCGCCGCGAACTCCTGGGCGAACTGCTCCTTTT
Source organism: uncultured Eubacteriales bacterium (assembly GCA_964517245.1). GTDB lineage: Bacteria > Acidobacteriota > Aminicenantia > Aminicenantales > Saccharicenantaceae > RBG-16-66-30. The sequence continues at coordinate 1,595 of CAZFBC010000159.1, forward strand.
TCTCGGACATCGTGATGTCGGCGGGAGGAGGCCCGGCCGCTGGGGCCGCGTCCCCGACCAGGTCCGGCGTGTCGATGAGCGGAGCGTCGTTGCGGTCCTTGAGGTAGTGGCAGTACTCGTGCGCGGCCGTGTAGATCTGGCGGCAGAGCCTCTGCGACGAGTTGATGAGGGCGAAGGCCGCGCCCTCGGCCTCGAGGAAGACGAAGACGCCCGATATCGACACGTCCTCGGGGAATGGCCGGCGCAGGATGCGGCATCCGTTGCGCTCGAGCAGGGCGAAGACGTCCCGGATGGGCTCGTCCCCCAGCCCCAAACGCCGGCGCTCCTCGGAGGCCATGCGCTCGGGCGAGAGGTTGCCCGAATAGAGGGGAGCGAGCTCCAGGCGGCGACCGGTCGCCTCCTCGAGACGCAGATAATCCTCGCAGTAGCGCTGGAAATACTCCATCTCGAGGCGGGCCTCGGGGCTCACTTTTATGGAAGCGGCCCTGTAGAGGACCTTGAAGACGGGCTCCCTTTCCCCGAGGAAGAACGAGGCGTCCTTGTTGAAATAGGCCGACATCCGGGCCAAAGTGTCAAGGGAAGGGGCCCGTTTGCCGGCTTCGAGGAGGGAAATGAACTCGGAGGAAAGCCCCAGAATGCGGGCGAATCCCTCCTGGGTCAGACCCATGTCTTCCCGTGCTTTCTTGAGACGCGCAGGTATGAAGGTTCCCATCCTGCCTCCTCGAGCCCCGCTAAAAGCTCGAGGGGGAGTTTAACCCGTAGTTATGAAAAAGTCAATATGGCGGGATCGGGTTTGCCCTAGGTCAAGATTCGACTGGGGTCGGACCTCAGCAACTCTTTTATTTTCTATTTATTAGGTTGTTCTGAAGGCTTCTCATAAGATTAGAAATGGCCCTATTTTTCGCATTCTGGGCCCAAAATTGAAAAACGACGCTCGAATCACCGGCCAGCACAGCGCGCTACCGATGGCCGTGAGCGCCGCGCGCCCTGACATTTCCCCCACCGTTTCACCCCCCGCGGCGATGGAAGGCTAGCCCGGTCCCCGCTAGCCTGAGAACGGCGCCGCATACGAACGCCTCGAGGCGGGGCGGCTGGGTCGCAAGCCCGATGCGCGCGCCGCATACGAACGCCTCGAAAGGACGCTGTGAAATGAAGAAAGCCGCGACCCTCGTTTCGATATTCGCGATCGTCCTCATCGGAACCGGCCCGATCCTCGGCCAACAGGCCGTCGCCGACTCGGACCTGACCGTGCCGGACATCATCGACATCCTGATCTCCCTCGGGAACTCGCAGCTCTGGGACAAGGTCCCGGGGAATTCCGTCGCCCAGCCCTTCGATCTCATCAAGCGCAGGGACGCGACCACCGTGGAGTACCCTTACTGCTTCGGTCTCGAATGGGGACCGGACAACCGGACCATCACCGCCCTGAAGATCACCGGGCCGATCGTCAAGATGGAGGTCAACACCTTCTGCGGCCCTGGGAACAAGGCCGCGTACTGCCATTTCGGGTGCCTCAACGAGATCGAGGTGGTGTCGCGGACGCACGTCAGGATCAAGCAGACCGTGTCGAGGACCGGCTCGTCCCCCATCACCCCCCCGGTGAAGGACGGAACCTACTTCTGCGAATTCCGGAAGAAGAGCTAGCCGCGCCTCACGAGGCCGCCAGCGCCCTCTCGAACCCGCCCAGGAGCTCACCCGCCGACCTCGGCCGCTTGCTCCGGTCCGGGGCAAAGCACGATTCGAAGAACGCCTCCCACGCCGCCGGAGGGCCCTCCAGGCTCGCTCCGAGCGGCACGAACCGCCCGCCGATGACCGCTCCCCGCCACTCGTCGGCCGTCGCGCCCTCGAAGGGCAGCCGCCCCGCCAGGGTCTCGTAGGCTACGACCGAGAGCGCCCACAGGTCCCAGGACACGCCGGCCGGCTCCCCGAGCAGCTGCTCTGGAGAAAGATAGCCGATCGTGCCCATAAAGACCCCGGCCGAGGTCTCGAAGCCGGTGAGCGTCTCCCCCGCCTCCGCCCCGGGAGAAGCGAGGATCTTGGCGATCCCGAAATCCAGGACCTTGACGGACTCCGCCTTCCGGTCGAGGCCCGCCGCCCGCGCCAGGAAGATGTTCTCAGGCTTCAGGTCGCGGTGGATGATCTGCCTCCGGTGGGCGGCGTCCACGCCCGCGCACACGCCGCTCAGGATCGACGCGGCCCGCTCCGGCGGGAAGCGCATCACGCGCTTGAGCTCCGCGCGCAGATTGGAGCCTTCGAGCAGCTCCATGACCAGGAAGGCGTGCCGCTCCTCGGCGACCCCGTAGTCGTGGACGGTCACGACGTTGGGGTGGGCGAATCCGGCCGCCGCCCGCGCTTCCCTTTGGAACCGGCGGGCCGCTTCGGCGCTCCCGGCCAGGTGGTCGTGGATGACCTTGACGGCCACTCGCCGCTCGAGGCCGGTATCGGTCGCCTCGTAGACGGTCCCCATGCCGCCGCGCCCGAGCCGCCGTTCGAGGCGATAGCGCCCGGCGAGAGTCCGCGGCACGCGGGCCAGGATGAGATCGGTCCCGTCGCGCGGGCAGCGGTGCCGTCCCTGGTCGTAAAGGAGTCCGCACTCGGGGCAGGCCTCGAAGGCCTCGGCGGGCGGCGGCGCCCCCGCGGCCGGCTCCGGGTACCACCGCTCGAAGAGCAGGCCCAGGCTGGAGGCGATCGCCTCGAGCAACTCCTGGTCCTCCCGCGTGTAGGGCTCCTCGGACTTCTTGATGCCGAGGGCCAGCACCGCCTCGGATGTGCCGGAAGCGCTCCCGACGGGCACGAAGAGGTCGATCCGGGCCCGGCGGGCGAACTCGATCTCCTCCCGCGGCAGACGACCCTCGAGCCAGGCGGTGTCGGCCATCAGCACTTCGAGAGGCTTGCCCAGGACGCGCGCCAAGGCGACGAGCTTGCTGTCCGCCTCCAGGGGCGGCGTCGTCTGTCCCGACGGGACCGCGGACAGGAGCCGGTACTGAGACTCGCTCGGCCGGCGGACCATGACCGAGACGAACTCCGGGTGGAGCGCGGCCTCGATGCGGGCCACGACGCGCGGGGCCACGCGCTCGAAGCTCTTGGCCTCGCGGATGTCCTCGAGCACGCTGGCCAGGATCAAGCGGCTGTCGTACTGCTCCCTGAAGAAGCGCCGGTCGAGCTTCTCCATCAGCGGCTTGCGCCACCGGCCGGCCGTAAGGAGCAGGACGAGGACCGTCGCGTAGGCCCAGCCGCGGCTCCTGAAGATGTCCGTGATGGTCTGTTGCCTGTTGAGGGTCAGGTCCAGGGCCAGGACGACGGCCAGCGCCGGCGCCAGGGAGATCAGCGTTCCCCGGGCCAGCGTGTACTGGAGGCCCCGGCGGACGATCACCCGGATGTCGAGAAGCCGGTGGCGCAGGATCGAATAAGCGAAACAGACGGGGAAGAGCACGAAGATGCCGGCGATCGCGATATTGGGCAGGAACTCGTTCATGATATAGACGGTGACCGGCGCCCGGGGCAGGAGGCCCATCATCACCAGCCGGACGAGGCCCGGCAGCACCGCCGCCGCGCCTCCGATCAGGAGCAGGCGGAGCCGCCGCCTCTCGTTGGCCTCCTTCAAGCGGACGAAATTGGCCGCCAAGGCCCCGAGCGCCGCCAGGCCGTAGAGGCCGAGCATGACGACCTGGACGCTGTAGAACCACGGCGGCCGCGCGTAACCGATGACCCGGTCCGGGCTGTAGACCGTCAGCCAAGCCGCTTGGAAATTGAAGGGCAGGAAGGCCAGGCCCGGCAGCCAGACGGCGGCCCACGGCCAACGCGAGCGGAACAGGGGCCTCGGGAAAAGCACGAAGAACGTCAGGAGGATGGGCCCGAAGAGATAGACGCAGACGTGCGGGATCCAGAGGAGGAGCCCCACGGCGCGCGGCAGGGCCCTCCAGATCGCCGCGTATCCGCTGGGCATGTTCGTGAAATAGAGCCCGACCGACAGCATGGCCAGGGCCAGGGCGCCGCTCCGCGCCGCGCGGTCATAGGGCCGGCTGAAGGCGACGAGGACGGCCGTCACGAGGAGGAAGAGCCCGGCGAGCTGCCAGGCCATGTGGACGCTCATGTCCCAGAAGGGATCGACGCGCACCATGCGGAAGGCGAGCTCCCGACGGAGGCCGTCCCGCTCGACTTCGAACCGGTAAGCCCGCCGAGGCTCGACGTTCGCCCGGAACGCCTGACCGCGGCGGCCGATGTACTGCCGGATGTCCCGGCCCTCCAAGGTCAGGATGACGTCCCCCGGCCTGAGGCCGGCCTGCGCGGCCGGAGAGCCGGGTTCGACGGCATCGACGACGCGGCGCCCCTCCTCCGTCCGGGCGGTGTAGCCGTAGCGCACAGCGCCGAAGATGCGGCAGTAGGTCTGCAGGGCGAAAACACCCAGGAACAGGGCGGCCAGGACGAACATCCACCACGGGACCTTCCT
>CAZFBC010000160.1:0-6014 GCA_964517245.1 uncultured Eubacteriales bacterium
CTCGGGACCCGGGTCAATCACCTGCGATCGGACGAGGTCGCCGCCTCGGGCGCGCCTCTCGCCGCTGCGGCCTGCCCCTTCTGCCTGACCAGGCTCCGTGACGGCCTCATGGACAGGGGCTGCGACTCCGTCGCCGTCAAGGACATCGCCCAGATCGTCGCCGAGAGGCTCTGAGGCCTCCCGTCAGGCCAGGATCTCGCGGAAGGCCTTGACGGCCCTCTCGACGTCCCCGTCGCCGACGTCCTTGTGGGTGACCATGCGGATGCCGCCGTAGATGGCCAGGGCCAGGACGCCCTTCTCCCGCATCTTCTCGACCATGGCCGGCACCGTGATCGTCGCGTGATCGAAGCCGAAGATGACGATGTCGGTCTCGACCGTCTCCGGATCGATCCTGACGCCCGGCAGGCCGCTGATCCCCCGGGCCAGCGCCTTGGCCCGGGCGTGGTCGTCCGCGAGCCGGTCGACCATCTCGGTCAGGGCGATGAGGCCCGGGGCGGCCAGGACGCCGACCTGGCGCATGCCGCCCCCCAGGACCTTCCTCAGCCGCCGGGCGAACTCGATCCTCTCGCGGCCGGCGACGAGCAGGGACCCGACGGGAGCGGACAGGCCCTTCGACAGGCAGAACTGGAGGGAATCGACCTCGTCCGCGTACGCCCGCACCGGGACGCCCGCGGCGACGCTCGCGTTGAAGATCCTGGCCCCGTCGAGGTGGACCTTGAGCCCGTGCTCGTCGGCGATCCGCCTCATGGCCCGGAAGTTCTCGAGGGGGACGACCGCCCCGCCCCAGTTGTTGTGGGTGTTCTCGAGGCAGATCATCGACGTCCGGGGCGTGTGGACGTTCGGCTTGCGGACGGCGGCGACGACGTCCTCCGGATCCATCGCCCCCCGGCGCGACCGCACCGGGCGGGGCGTCACCCCGGAGATCAGCGTCATGTGCGTCGATTCCATGTTGTAGATGTGCGAGCGCTCCTCGACGATGACCTCCTCGAGCGGGCCCGTTCCCATCTTGACGGCGATCGAGTTGGCCATGGTCCCCGACGGGCAGAACAGGGCCGCCTCCTTGCCCATGATCTCGGCGGCCCGCCGCTCGAGCTCCCGGACGGTCGGATCGTCGCCGAGGACGTCGTCGCCGACCGCGGCCTCGGCCATGGCCCGCCGCATCTTCTCCGTCGGTCTCGTGACCGTGTCGCTCCTGAAATCCGAATAGCGCATGGACATGATGAGCCCTCCGAAAGCGTCATTATATTGAAATGGAGCGCGAAAGGGCAGTCTTTTGTCGCCCGCCCCGCGGCGGGCCGGGGGAGGCAACGGCCGGGCCGTTTACTAAGTTCGGGTTCTATGATAATACTATGCGGGTGAAAAAGCTCCTCTACAGGGCGGCCGTCTCCTCGCTCCTGTTCTTCATCCTGTTCTTCCTGAGCGCCATCATCTTCTCCCAGGTCCTGCTCAAGAGCGAGGTCGTCACCGTCCCGGACATCGTCGGCAAGACGGTCGCGCAGGCCCGGGCCGACCTGGCGAAAAAGGACCTGTCCCTGGCCCAGAAAGGCACGGAGCCGAGCGACCGCCTGGACAAGGGCCTGATCTCCCGCCAGGACCCGGCGCCGGGCTCGAGGATCCGCAACACGACGGCCGTCCAGGTCCTCACGAGCTCCGGGAGCGGCACGGTCACGGTGCCCGACCTCGCCGGGAAGCCCCTGGACGAGGCCTTGACCCTGCTCCAGGCGGCCGGCCTGACCAAGGGCAAGCTGACCCAGGTGCACACCCCCCGGCTTCCCGCCGGAAGGATCCTGGACCAGAAACCGGCGCTCGGGGCCGTCGTCGAGCGCAACTTCCCGGTCGGCATCCTCCTCAGCCAGGGCGACCTCGACGACCGCTACGTCATGCCCGACATCATCGGCCTCAGGGCCGACCGGGTCATCGCGCGGCTCAACGCCTGGGGGTTCAAAGTCGCCGACATCCGCTACGTCTACTATCCGGGCGCGCCGGCCGGCCTCATCGTCCGGCAGGACCCGCCGAACGGCTTCCGCGTCCAGAGAAGGAACCGCATCACGATGGAGGTCAGCCGCTGATGGTCCGGATCGCCCCGTCCATCCTGTCCGCGGATTTCGCGCGCCTCGGCGAGGCGGTCAAGCTCGCCGAGAGCGCCGGAGCCGATCTCATCCACGTCGACATCATGGACGGGCACTTCGTGCCCAACCTGACCCTCGGTCCCCAGCTCGTCGCGTCCATCCGCCGCGAGACGCGGCTGCCCATCGACGTCCACCTCATGGTCGAGAACCCGCGCGCCTTCGTCCCGCTGTTCCACGAGGCCGGGGCCGACTGGATCTCCATCCACGTCGAGGCGACGGCCCACCTGCACAAGGACCTGACCCTGATCCGGGGGCTCGGCCGGAAGGCCGGGGTCGCCCTCAATCCGGCGACGCCCATCGGCACGCTCGCGGAGGTCCTGCACGAGATCGACTTCGTCCTGATCATGTCCGTCAATCCCGGCTGGGGCGGCCAGTCGTTCATCCCCTCCTGCCTGGACAAGATCCGCCGGCTCCGGGACTGGATCCGGGCCGAGGGACTCGCCGTCCCCATCGAGGTCGACGGCGGGATCAAGCTCGACAACGCCGAGGCCGTCATCCGCGCGGGCATGGAGATCGTCGTCGCCGGCTCGGCCGTCTACGACGCGCCCGACCCCGCCGCGGCCGTCCGGGCTTTGAAAGACATCGCGAGGAAGACCCCATGAAAACCTCCCGCCTCCAGAGATCGCTCATCCTTCTCATCCCCCTGCTCGTCGCCGTCGTCGCGGCCCCGGGCTGCGGCAAGAAGCCGGTCGAGGTCACCCCCGACCTCTCCTCCTCCGACGAGGGCCTCTACCGGCTGGGCGAGGCCGCGGTCAAAAAGGACATGGAGAAGGGCATCCTCTATCTCCGCCAGGTCATCGATTCGTTCCCCAAGAGCTTCTACGCCCAGCGGGCCAAGCTGCTCATCGCCGACGCCTATTTCCGCAAGGGCGACGAGACCAACATGATCCTGGCCGCGGCCGAGTACCGGGAGTTCATCCGCAGCTACCCGTACTCCCCTTCCGCCGCCTACAGCCAGTACCAGATCGCCATGACCTTCTACAAGAAGATGCTGAAGCCCGGCCGCGACCCGTCCAAGACGATCCAGGCCCTGGCGGAGTTCCGGAAGGTCGTCGCGGATTACCCCGCGAGCGACCAGGCCAAGGCCGCCCAGGAGAAGATCAAGGAGTGCGAGGAGCGGCTGGCCCTGCACGAAACCGATATCGCCATCAGCTATCACAACCGCAGGGCCTACCGGGCCTCGATCAACCGCCTGACCGAGATCATGACGACCTATCCGGAGTTCTCGAGGCTCGACATGGTCTATTTCTATCTCGGCGATTGCCATTTCCTTTTGAAGCAGTACGATCAGGCCCTGCCCTTCTTCACCAAGGTGGTCACGGACGCCCCGGGCGGCAAGCTGGCCAAGAAGGCCGCGAAGCGCCTGGCCGAGATCAAGAGGCTGCCGCCCGCGCCGAAAGCTCCGGCCGACAAGGCGAGCTGACCCCGCAGGACCCGGAGGTTTCCCGATGACGAACAGGAACAGGATGGCAGGCCGCATTCTCGGCCTGGGCGCCGCGCTGGCGCTCGCCGCGGGCCCGGTTTCGGCCGGGGCCGCCGGCGTCACGTCCTTCTCGGCGGGCCTGGTCTGGGACCACTTCTCGAGGACCGTCGTCTGGAGCGGCGACGAGGCCCCCTCCCGGATCCGGGCCCACGCCGTCTCGGCCAGGGCCGAAGTCGGGATGGGCGGGGGCCTGGTCTTCGACCTCAGCGTCGGGGTCTCCTTCTCCTCCTTCCCGGACATGACCTTCAGCGCCCTGCCGATCAGCCTCCAATTCACGGGCGAGACCATCGGCGGCCTCGTCCTGGGAGCCGGTCTCTCCGCCCCGCTCCTCGAGGCCGGGGACTTTGAGATCAGCGCCGCCGGCCGGATCGTCTATTCCATGGGGATGTCCAAGACCTGGCCCCTCGAGGGCTTCGCCGTCGACGGGCGGGCCGAGGGAAAGCCGGACTGGGTGGAGATCTCGCTCGGCCCCCGGGTCGCCTATCTCCTCCCCGGCAGGATCGTGCCCTATCTCGAGATCAGCGCCCGCTGGCTCCGGGCCGACTTCCGGATGAGCGAGGTCCTGGGCGACCTCGAAGGCGAGGAGGACAAGAAGGTCGGCGGGGACCTCGCGGTCTCGATCGCCCTCGGCGCGGACGCCCGCGTATCCGAGCGGATCGCCGTCGTCGCCAAGGCCGGCCTCATGCCCTGCGCCGGGGGCGTCGACAGCCTGGCCTCGCTCGGCCTGCTCTACAGGTTCTAGGACAGGGAGAGGAACATGAAACGCTCGCCGCTCGCCGGGCTCACGAAAGCCCTGGCCGTCCTCGTCGTTCTGCTCTTCGCCGGCCCGGGCGCGGGCGACGGGAGCTGGATCCGGACGCCGAAAATCCCCGCCCGCGACAGCCAGCGGCCCACCCTCGGGCTCCGGGTCGAAAAGCGCCTGGCCCTTCGCCGCGGACAGGCCTACGCCCCCGACCGCGTCCTGGTGCGCTTCCGGCCGGGCATCGCCGACCTTACCGCCGAAGCCCTGCTCGCGTCCTACGGCTTCCCGGCCGTCAGCCGCATCCCGGGGATCGGGGTCTACGTCGCCAGGACCGCGGAGGGCGTCTCCGTCATGGAGACCCTGGCCATGCTCCGCCGCAACGGCGACATCGAGCTGGCCCGGCCCGATTACAAGGCCCGCTTGGCCGACGTGCCCGACGACCCGTATTTCGCCAGCCATCAATGGAGCCTCCGCAACCTCGGGCTCGTCCTCGACATCCCGACGACGGCCGGGGCGGACATCAAGGCGGTGCCGGCCTGGGACGCGGCCAAGGGGAACCCCGACGTCGTCATCGCCGTCGTCGACACGGGCGTCGACCTGGGCCATCCCGACCTGAGCCCCAAGATCGAGCTCTCGGGCTACGACTTCGCCAACGACGACGACGACGCGACCGACGACCACTGGCACGGGACGCACGTCGCCGGGATCGCCGCGGCCGCGACCGGCAATGCCGACGGCATCGCCGGCGTCGCCTGGAACTGCCGCATCCTCCCGATCAAGGTCATGGACGAGAACGGCGACGGCTACTACAGCTGGATCGCCCAGGGCATCGTCTGGGCGGCGGACAACGGGGCCGACGTCATCAACCTCAGCCTGGGCGGCGAGGTCGACGACCCCTTCCTCGAGGACGCCTGCCGGTACGCCTACGAGCGCGGCGCCGTCATCGCCGCGGCGGCGGGCAACGAGTCCTCGGCGGTGCTCTACCCCGCGGCCTACGACGCCTACGTCCTGGCCGTGACCGCCAGCGACTACGACGACGCCGTCGCCGGCTTCTCGAACAGCGGGCCCGCGGTCGACGTGGCCGCGCCGGGCGTCTACATCTTCTCCACGGTGCCGCGCGACTACGTCGGCGAGGGCAACCCGCCCTATCGCTTCGCCACGGGGACGTCCCAAGCGGCGCCCCACGTCGCCGGCTTGGCCGCCCTCATCGTCAGCGCCAAGCCCGACCTCCCGCCGGCCGACGTCATGAACGTCATCCGCTACACCGCGGACGACATCAACCGGGCGTCCTACCCCGGCCGCGACGACTTCGCCGGCTACGGGCGCATCAACATGGAAAGGGCCCTCGTCCCCTACATCCTGAGGTAGCCGCGGCGGCGACATGATCAAGCTCCTGCGGGTCAGGAACCTGGCCACGATCGAGGACCTCGAGGTCCGGCTCGACGAGGGCTTCACCATCCTGACCGGAGAGACGGGCGCCGGCAAGTCCATCATCATCGACGCCATCCGGCTCATCCTGGGCGACAAGGGCTCGCCCGACCTCGTCCGGACGGGCCGGAGCGAGGCCTTCATCGAGGCCGTCTTCGACATCTCACGCCGGCCGGTGGACCTGGCCGGGCTGCCGGAGGCCGAGGACGGCGAGCTCCTCGTCCAGCGCTCG
>CAZFBC010000161.1:0-5966 GCA_964517245.1 uncultured Eubacteriales bacterium
TCGTCTCCGCTCGCTGCGGTGACTTTTCACGCCGTCCCGGTCCGGAGCCCGTTCTTAGGTCTCCGTCCCGAGGCCGGCTATTTCACCGCTTCATGCTCGCTCCGACGTTTCCCCTCGACCCCTTCTTCCGCGGCCTGGCTCGACCGAGAGCGGGCCCGGGGACACGTACCCGGGGTACATGTCCCCATGCTTATCCAATCCTCGCCGGTTGGTTTTCGACGGCGATTGTCTTAAGATAGGGGCCTCGAAAGGAATGGACATGCGAAACATCTGGCGGGCGCTGGCACTCCTGCTGGCCCTGGGATTCGCGTCGTCGTGCAAAACGGCTCCGGAGGGGAAAATGGTCGACCTGGTCCTGGTCAACGGAAAGGTTTGGACGGGTGTCGCGAGCCGGCCCTGGGCCGAGGCCGTGGCCGTCCGCGGCGCGAGGATCCACGCCGTCGGGACGACGGCCGAGCTGAGCAGGCTGTCCGCGTCGGGGGCGAAGCTCGTCGACCTCGGCGGCTCGCTGGCCCTGCCCGGGTTCATCGACAGCCACACGCACTTCCTCGCCGGAGGATTCGCCCTGAAGAGCATCGACCTCCGCGGCGCCGGGAGCCGCGAGGAGTTCGTCGCCCGCATCGCGGCCAAGGCCAAGGATCTCGGGCCGGGCCGCTGGGTCCTCAACGGCGACTGGGACCACCAGCAGCTCGACCCGCCCGAGCTGCCGCGCAAGGACTGGATCGACGCCGTGACGCCCGACAATCCGGTCTTCGTCAACCGCCTCGACGGCCACATGGCCCTGGCGAACAGCCGGGCCCTCGCGCTCGCGGGCGTCACCGGGGACACGCCGGTCCCGCCCGGCGGCGAGATCGTCAAGGACGCGGCGACCGGCGAGCCGACCGGGATCCTCAAGGACACGGCCATGGACCTCGTCTACGCCAAGGTCCCCGAGCCGTCCTTCGCCGAGAAGCTCGAGGCGGCCGAGGCCTCCCTGCGCCACGCCGCGGCCAACGGCGTCACCTCGGTCCACGAGATGGCCGACGCGTCGAGCTTCGAGGTCTTCGAGGAGCTGGAGCGGCTCGGCCGGCTGACCGCCCGCGTCCACGTCTACGTCCCGGTCACCGAGGTCGGGACGCTGGCCCGCCTCAAGCTCAAGTCCCCCTTCGGGGGCCCCTACCTCAAGCTGGCCGGCCTGAAGGGGTTCGTCGACGGCTCGCTCGGCTCGGCCACGGCCTTCTTCTTCGAGCCCTATGCGGACGAGCCGGGGACGTCGGGGCTGCTCCACGGCCAGATGTTCCCCGAGGGCATCATGGAGGAGAGGATCCTCGAGGCCGACCGAGCCGGCCTGCAGCTGGCCGTCCACGCCATCGGCGACAGAGCCAACAGCCTGCTCCTCGACATGTACGAAAAGGCCGTCGCCGCGAACGGTCCCCGGGACAGGCGCTGGCGGGTCGAGCACGCCCAGCACATGCGGCCGGCCGACATCGAGCGGTTCGGCCGGCTGGGCCTCGTCGCCGCCGTCCAGCCCTACCACGCCATCGACGACGGCCGGTGGGCCGAAAAGAAGATCGGTCCGGAGCGTGTCCGGACGACCTACGCGTTCGAGTCCCTGCGGCGGGCCGGGGCGACGCTCGCCTTCGGCTCCGACTGGACGGTCGCGCCGCTCGATCCCGTCCTGGGGATCTACGCCGCCGTGACCCGGCGGACGCTCGACGGGAAGAACCCCGGCGGCTGGGTCCCCGGGGAGAAGGTCACCGTCGAGGAGGCCGTCCGGGCCTACACCGTGAACGGGGCCTGGGTCGAATTCGCCGAGTCGGAGAAGGGGACGATCGCGCCGGGGAAGCTGGCCGACATCGTCGTCCTCGACCGGGACATCTTCGCCGTCCCGCCCGAGGAGATCGGCGGGGCCCGGGTCCGTCTGACCGTCTTCGACGGCAAGGTGCTCTACGGGAAGGACCGATGACGCCGGGCCTCTTCCCGGCCGAGCCCGGCCGGATCGGCTCGGACGAGTCGGGCAAGGGCGATTTCTTCGGGCCCCTCGTCGTCGCCGCCTTCTTCATGCCCGCGGGCCAGGAGGAGGTCCTGCGCGGGCTCGGGGTCAAGGACTCGAAGCGGACCTCGGACGCCCGCTGTCTCGAGATCGCCGGGACGCTCAAGCGGAGCTACCCCCACCATTCCGTCGTCGCCATCGGCCCCGAGAAATACAACGAGCTCTGGGCCAAGCTGCGCAACCTCAACCGCCTGCTGGCCTGGGGGCACGCCCGGGCCATCGAGAACATCCTCGAGCGCGTCCCGGCGGGCAAGGCGGTGACGGACCAGTTCGGCGACGAGAAGTTCGTCCGCAACGCCCTGCTCAAGAAGGGCCGCGAGATCGAGCTCGTCCAGATGCCGCGGGCCGAGGAGGACCCGGCCGTCGCGGCCGCCTCCATCCTGGCCCGGGCCGAGTTCCTGACGCGGCTTCGTTTCCTGTCGAAGGACGTCGGCCTCGAGCTCCCCAAGGGCGCCTCCGACCTGGTCGAGGCGGCGGCCGTCAAGCTGGTACGGGCCAAGGGGCCGGACGTCCTGGACAGGGTGGCCAAGACCCACTTCAAGACGACGGTCCGCGTGCTGGCGGCGGCCGGGGTGGCCAGGCTCGTCTGAGATGGTCGTCCTCCTCAAGATCGGGCTCGTCCTGGCGCTGCTGCTCGTCCTCATCCGCCTCAAGTGGGACCTCGGCCTGGTCCTCTTCCTCGACACCTGCCTCGTGGCCGTTCTGTTCGGCATGGCCCCCGGCGCCTTCGGCCGGGCCGTCCTGGCCGGGGCGACGTCGTGGGAGACGCTCCAGCTCGCCGGCATCGTCGTCCTGGTCCTCTACCTGGGAGAGTTCCTCCAGTCGAGCGGCGCCTTCCGGGCCATGGTCGACGCGCTGAAGAACCTCGTCCGCGACGACCGGCTCATCCTGGCCATTCCCTCGGCCTTCATCGGCCTCCTGCCGATGATGGGCGGGGCCATGATGGGCGCGCCCATCGTCGACGAAGCGGCCCGGCGCTGGGACGTTTCGGCGGCCTGGAAGACCTTCTACAACTACTGGTTCCGCCACGTCTGGGAGTACTGGTGGCCCCTCTACATCAACATCATCATGGCCGCGGTCATCTTCCGCGTGCCGATCTGGAAGATCGGGCTTTACCAGGCGCCCTTCAGTCTCGTCGCCGTCGGGACGGGGCTCGCCGTCCTCTACAGGAACCTGCCGCGCCTGCCCCGGGAGCGGGAGAACGGGGGCTCGTGGATGGACGTCGGACGGGTCGTCTTCAGCATCTGGCCCATCGTCCTGACCATCGTCCTCATCTTCGCCTTCCGGTTGAACATGCTGATCGCGCTGGCCGCCGCCTCCGTCCTGACCCAGGCCACGGCCCGGATGGACCTCGGGCGGCGCTGGGCGGTCGTGGCCCGGAGCTTCCAACCGAGGACCGTATGGCTCATCTTCGCCGTGATGGCCTTCAAGAAGGTCCTCGAGGCCTCCGGGGCGCTCGACGCCGTCGTCCGGGCCGTCCCGCCCCAGGGCCCGACCGCCTACGTCCTGCTGTTCGCGGCGCCGTTCACCGTCGGCCTGCTGACCGGCGTCAACCAGGCCTACGTGGCCATCGCTTTCCCGCTCCTCGTCCCCATCGTCGGGACGGGGACGCCCGATATGGTCCTTCTGACCTTCGCGTATGTCAGCGGCTTCGCCGGGATCCTGCTCTCGCCGGCCCACCTCTGCCTGGCCCTGACGGCGGAGTATTTCAAGGCCGACATGAAGGACGTCTACCGGACGCTCGTCGGGCCGGTGGCCGTCATCTTTGCCGCCGCCCTGCTCGAGCTCCTGGTCTTCCGCATCTTTTAGGGGGACATGTACCCTTGGTACGTGTCCCCGATCCGGAATATCGGATATAATGACCGCGCCGGTCGCCCCGCGGCGCGGCAGGAGTCAAGCCATGTCCGATCCCCAGAGCGCGGCGAAGCCTTCCGAGACGCGGCGGCTGTACTACGAGGACGCGTATCTCACCGAGTTCGAGGCCGAGGTCGCGGAGCGCGCGGAGCGCGAGGGCCGGCCCGCCGTCGTCCTGGACAAGACCGCGTTCTACCCGGAGTCGGGGGGGCAGCCGTGGGACGCCGGGACGCTCAGCGGGGCCGAGGTCCTCGAGGTCCTCGACCTCGACGGCCGGATCCTCCACGTTCTCGACCGGGTGATCGACGGGACGCGGGTCGCGGGCAGGATCGACTGGACGGTCCGCTTCGACCACATGCAGCAGCACACCGGCCAGCACGTCCTGTCGCAGGCCTTCTGGGAGCTCCTTCGGGGCGAGACCCTGTCGTTCCACATGGGTCGCGACGTCTCGACACTCGAGATCGGGCTCAAGGCCATTTCCGACGCCGACTGGGACCGGGTCGAGGACCGGGCCAACGCCGTCGTCCGCGATGACCGCGAGGTCAAGACCACCTTCGTGCCGGAGGAGAGGATCGGCGAGGTCCCGCTGCGCCGGCCGCCCAAGAAGTCGGGGCTCCTGCGCGTCGTCGAGGTCGACGGCTTCGACTACTCGGCCTGCGGCGGGACGCACGTCCGCCGGACCGGCGAGATCGGCCCGATCAAGCTGGTCGGGCTCGAGAAGATCCGGGGCAACCTCCGCTTCGAGTTCCTGTGCGGCGGCCGGGCCCTGGCCGACCACCGGGCCAAGGACCGGACGGTCCGGGCGCTGGCCGCGGCGCTGTCCTGCGGCGCGGCCGGCGTCGCCGCGCACGTGGAGAAGCTCGCCACCGACCACAAGGCCCTCAAGAAGCGGGCCCGCAAGCTCGAGGAGCGGCTGGCGGCGTTCGAGGCGGCGGAGGTCGTCCGCTCGGCCGGCGGGCCGCTCGTCGCCGGCGTCCTGGCCGACCGGACGCCGGAGGAGGCCCGCTTCCTGGCCCTCAACGTCATCCGCGGCGGCGAGTTCGCCGTGGCCTACGGCGCGGCCGGCGAGGGCGGCCAGGGGCACCTCATCGTCGCCCGCTCGGACGGGCTGAGCGCGGACCTGAGAAAGATCGTCGCGGCCGTCGGAGCGTCCGTCCCGGTCAAGGGCGGCGGCGGGCCGACGCTCGTCGAGCTGGTCACGCCCGATGCGGGCCGGCTCGGCGAAGCCGTCGCGGCGGCCGAGGCCTGGCTCCGGGAGAACGAACCCGGACTCGGGGGGACCGGCCCGCGATGAGCCGCGTCCTGGTCGTCGGCAGCTCGAACACCGACATGGTCGTCCGCGTGCCGAGCATCCCGAGGCCAGGAGAGACGATCCTCGGAGGCGCGTTCGCGATGGCTGCCGGCGGGAAAGGCGCGAACCAGGCCGTGGCCGCGGCCCGGGCCGGTGGAAGAGTCACCTTCGTCGCCCGCGTCGGGGACGACGTCTTCGGAGAGCGGGCGCTGGCCGGCTTCCGGGCCGACGGCCTCGACGCGCGGTTCGTCCGGACGACGCCCGGCGAGGCCTCGGGCGTTGCCCTGATCAATGTGGGCGAGGGCGGCGAGAACAGCATCTCGGTCGCCTCCGGCGCCAACGCGCTCCTATCGGCGGCCGACGTGGAGAGCGCGGCCGGGGCCTTCGACGAGGCGGACATCGTCCTCCTCCAGCTCGAATCGCCCCTCCCGGCGGTCGAGGCCGCGGTCCGTATGGCGGGGGAGAGGGGGGTGCCGGTCGTTCTCAACCCGGCCCCGGCCCGCGACCTCGACGACGCTCTCCTGGCGCGCGTCACCGTGCTGACACCAAACGAGCACGAGGCTGAGCGCCTGACCGGGATCGCGGTCGGGGACGAGCGGAGCGCCCGCGAGGCGGCCCGCCGTCTGCGCGCCCGGGGCCCGGCGACGGTTGTCGTCACGCTGGGCGACCGCGGCGTTTACGTCTCTTCGCCGGACCTCGAGGCCGCCTTCCCGGCCTTTCCCGTGACGCCCGTCGACACCACCGCCGCGGGCGACGTTTTCAACGGCGCCCTGGCCGTGGCCCTGGCCG
>CAZFBC010000162.1:0-5959 GCA_964517245.1 uncultured Eubacteriales bacterium
CCCGCCCAGCTTGAGGGCCTCCATCAGGTTGGCCGACTCCGAGGTCACGTGGAGGCAGTCCGCGATGCGCACGCCGGCGAGCGGCCTGTCCTTGGCGAAGATCTTCTTGATGGCGTTCAGGACGGGCATGGACCGGGCCGCCCACTCCATCCTCAGGCGTCCCTTGGCGGCCAGGGCCGGGTCCTTGATATCGTAGTCCATGGTTCGATCTCCCTGTCGTTCGGTGATTCCGGGGCGTTGTCCGGCCCAAAATAGCACATTCCAGAGGGGTTTTCAACAAAGGCGCTTTGTGCTAATGTTAGGCATCGTTCGGCCCCGCGGCATCGAAGAGAGGCATGAAGAAAGCGATCCGCTCCCTCGCGTTGGCGGCCTGCTTCGCCTTGGGCCAAGCCGCGCCGGCCCCGGGTCAGGGGCCGGAGGAGGGGGCCCTGCCCTTCGCCTTCCAGCACTACCGGCTGAGGAACGGTCTGCGGGTGGTCCTGTCCGAGAACGACCGGCTCCCCCTGGTGACGGTCGCCGTCGCCTACCGGGCCGGGACCCTGTACGAGAAGCCCGGCCAGGAAGGCCTCGCCTTCCTTCTCGAGAACCTGATGTTCCAGGGCTCGGAGAACGTCGGCCCCTTCCAGCACATCGGTTTCGTCCAGAAGGTCGGCGGCGAGCTCAACGCGACCACGACGCACGACCGGTCCCTCTTCTACGAGACCCTCCCGTCGAACCAGCTGGCCCTGGCCCTGTGGCTCGAGTCCGACCGGATGAGGGCCCTGGACGTCTCGGCCGGGGCCATCGAGAACACGCGCTCCGGCCTGATCGAGGAGCACGCCGCGAGGCTCGCGTCCGACCCCTATCTCCCGAGCTTCGCCCGGTTCGACGAGCTCCTTTACCCCGACCCGCTCTACGGCCATCCGCTGATCGGGAGCGGGGCCGGGCTGAGGGAGCTCGCCGGGGCCGATGTCAGGGCGTTCCACCGGACCTATTACGTCCCGAACAACGCCGTCCTCTGCATCGTCGGCCGGATCGACATCGCCCGGACGAGGGAGCTGGTCGCCAGGTATTTCGACACCATCCCCCCGGGCTCCGACATCCCCTCCCCGCCCCGGCCCGTCTTCACGCGGGAGAGCGACGCCGTCGAGAGGTCCGTCGAGGTCCCCGTCCCCGGGGCCGGCTTCCACATGGGCTTCCGCTTCTTCCCGCTCCAGGAGGGCGAAGCGTACGCCCTGCGGATGCTCGAATACGTGCTCTTCGAGGGCCGGACGTCCCGGCTGAGGAACCGCATCCTCCGGAAGGACCTGACCGCCCGCTACCTCACGGGGGCGCTCGAGGAGAGGCTGAGCATCGCGGCCCTGAAGATCTTCTGCCTCAGCTCCAACGCCGTCTCGTCCGAGCGGTCGCGGCGGATCATCCTCTCCGAGATCGACAAGCTGAGGGCCAACGAGATCTCCCAGGACGAGATCACCCGGGCCCGGCGCCGCTTCAAGATGGACCACCTCGAGCGTCTTTCGACCAACCTGGGCAAGGCGCTCTACCTCGTCGACGCCGAGGTCGCCGGCAAGGGGCTGGATTCACTGGCCCGGGAGCTGGAGAGCCACCTCCGCGTCACGCCGGCCGCTCTCCAGGCGGTCGTCAGCAAGTACTTCACCCCGCAGAACAGGGTGGTCCTGGAGCTGAGGCCGCAATGAGACCCCGGGTCCCGCCGGCCGTCCTGTCCGCCGCCCTGGCCGTGCTCGTGGCGGGGGGCGCGGCCGCGCAGGAACGGTTCCGCAGGACCCCGCCCCTGCCTGACCCCGAGCCGATGGAGCTCAAGCTCCCGAAGGTCGAGACCGTCCTCATGGGCAACGGCCTCACCGTCGCCACGGCCCGCCGCCCCGAGGCCCATCTGGCCACGCTCCAGCTCGTCGTCCGCGCCGGGGAGGCGGATTCCCCTCCCGGCCGGCCGGCCGTGGCCGCCCTGACGGCCCGCATGATCGGCCGGGGCACGAAGCTGCTGTCGTCCGAGTATCTCGAGGGCATGGTCGAATCGCTGGGCGCCCAGTTCTCCTCGGCCGTGCTCATGGATTACACGGTCTTCACCGTGCACGTCCTTCCGGAGCATCTGGACCGGGCCATCTTCGCCCTGCGCCTCATGGCCCTCGAGGCCGTTTTCACGGAGCGCGAGCTCGGCACGGTCAGGAGGGAAGCCCTGGGCGAGCTCTTCGAACAGAGGCGGAACCCCGAGGTCATCGGCTGGCGCCGGCTGCTCGGCGCCCTCTTCGAGGGCCACCCGTACCGGGCGGCCACCGGCTCCGAGGAGGCCGTCAAGCTCGTCACGACCAGGGACGTCGCGGACTTCTACGGCCTTTACTACCGCCCCGGGAACTCGGCCGTCCTCGTCTCGGGGAACATCGACGCCGCCGACGCGGCCAAGAAGGTGGAGAGCCACTTCGGCGCCTGGGCCGGCCGGGCCGCCGAGCGTCCCGCCGTGCCGGCCCCGCCGGCGAGCGTCCGGGACCGCGTCTGTTTCGTCGAGACCCCCGATTCCGAGAGCGCCACGATCTTCGCCGGGAACGTGATCATGGACTCCTCGGACCCCGACTTCTTCCCCTTCCTCGTCCTCAAGCAGGTCCTGGGGGGGACGACGCGGAGCCGCCTGTTCATGAACCTGCGGGAATCCAAGGGCTACGCCTACTACGCCTTCAGCGAGACCGAGTTCTTCCGCTCCTGCGGCGTCTACTGGGCCCGGGCCCGCGTCCGTCCCGAGTCCATCGCCCCGGCCGTCCGGGAGATCGTCCGGGAGATCGGCGCCCTGGCCGCCGATCCGGCCGTCCCCTCCGAGATCGAGGAGGCCAAGTCGTTCCTCGTCGGGAACCTGCCCATGCGCTTCGAATCGATCGGCGGGTTCTCGGATTGGATGGCGCGCTACATCGCCCTGGGCCTCGACGAGACCCAATGGGACAAGGGCCCGGAGCGTTTCAAGCTGGTCGACGTCGAACGGGTCCAGGCCACGGCGCGGAAGCACCTCGCGTCCCGGCCCGTCGTCGTCGTCGTCGGGCGCCGCGAGTGGATCGGGCTCTACCTCGGCGTCTTCGACCTGGTCGAGGTCTACGACATCCACGGGGAGCTCCTGTACACGCTGACCAAAGGAGAGGGACCATGAAGCTCGTCGAATGCGTGCCCAATTTCAGCGAAGGCCGGGACAGGGACAAGATCGCGGCCATCACCCGGGAGATCGAGGCCGTCGCCGGCGTCAGGCTCCTCGACGTCGACCCCGGGGCCTCGACGAACCGGACCGTCGTGACCTTCATCGGGCCCCCGGAGGCCGTCAAGGAAGCGGCGTTCCGGGCCATCGCCAGGGCCGCCGAGGTCATCGACATGCGCGGCCACAAGGGCGCCCACAGCCGCATCGGGGCCACCGATGTCTGCCCCTTCGTGCCGGTCTCGGGCGTGACCATGGAGGAATGCGTCGGGCTGGCCGGCGAGCTCGGGGCCCGCGTCGCGGCGGAGCTGGGGATCCCCGTCTACCTCTACGAGGCCGCGGCCCGGAAGCCCGAGAGGCGGAACCTGGCCGCCGTCCGGGCCGGGGAATACGAAGGGCTCGCCGACAGGCTCAGGGATCCGCGCTGGGCGCCCGACTTCGGGAAGCCGGTCTTCAACCCCGGGGCGGGCGCGACCGTCATCGGCGCCCGCGAGTTCCTCATCGCCTACAACATCAACCTCAACACCCGCGACCGCAAGCTGGCCCACGAGATCGCCCTCAGCCTGCGGGAGAGCGGCCGGGCCAAGCGCGACAAGGACGGCCAGATCGTCAGGGACGCGCGCGGCAACGCGGTCAAGGTGCCGGGCAGGTTCAAGGAGGTCAAGTCCGTCGGCTGGTACGTCGAGGACTACGGCACGGCCCAGGTCTCGGTCAACTTCACGAACTACAAGGTGACGCCCGTCCACGCCGTCTTCGACGAGGCCCGCCGGCTGGCCGGAAAGCTCGGCCTCCGGGTGACCGGCAGCGAGCTCGTCGGGCTCATCCCCAAGGAGGCCCTGCTCATGGCCGGGCGCCACTATCTCGAGAAGCAGGGCAAGAGCCCCGGGGTCCCCGAGGAGGAGCTCGTGCGCGTCGCGGTCCGCTCGCTCGGGCTCAACGACGTCGTCCCGTTCGAGGCCGACAAGAAGATCATCGAGAACCAATTCCGGGAGGCCGGACCGGCCCTGGCCGGCCTGACCCTCCGCGCCTTCGCCGACGAGCTGTCCATGGACTCCCCGGCCCCCGGCGGCGGGAGCGTCGCGGCGCTCTGCGGCGCCCTGTCCGCGGCCCTGGCGGCCATGGTGGCCAACCTGACCGTCGGTAAGAAGGGCTACGAGGCCGTCGGCCCGGAGATGGCCGCCGCGGCGGTCCGCGCCCAAGGCCTCAAGGACGCCCTCCTCGAGGCGGTGGACCGGGACACGCGGGCCTTCAACAAGGTCATGGAGGCGTTCCGTCTTCCCAAGACGACGCCCGAACAGGCGGCCGAGAAGGAGCGGGCGGTCGAGGCGGCCAACAAGGAGGCGACCCTCGTCCCTCTCGAGGTCTTGGAGAGCTCCGTCGTGGCCGTCGGGCTGGCCCGGACCGCCGCGGCCAAGGGGAACAGGAACTCGCTCAGCGACGCGGGGGTCGCCGGCCTGGCCGCGCAGGCGGCCGGCGAAGGAGCTTATTACAACGTCCTCATCAATCTCGGCGGGATCAAGGACCCGGTCTTCACCGCCCGGGTCCGCCGCCGGGCGGAGAAGCTGAAAAGGGACCTGGACCGGGTGGGGAAGGCCGTCCGGGCGCTCGTCCTGAAGTCCCTGTCCCCTACCTCCGGCCGGACGTGAAGGCCCGGCCCCTTTTCTTCAGGGAGAAGGCGGCGAAGAAAAGGAAGGACAGGAGGGCGATCGCCGCGGAGGCGGGGATGTTGAGGGCGACCGACAGGGCCAGGCCCGCGGCCACGGAGACGACCGCGACGGCGGCCGCGATCGACACCGCGGCGCGAAAGCTCCGGGCCACCTGAAGGCCCGCCGCCGCGGGGACGACGATGAGGGCGGCCACGAGGAGGATGCCCGCGACCTTCATCCCCATCACCACGGTGACGGCCGTCAGAACCGCGAGAAGCGCGTCCAGCCGGTCCACCCCGACGCCCGCCGCGCGGGCCGAGTCCCTGTCGAAGGTCATGAACAGGAGCCTGGCGTAGTTCAGCCGGACGAGGATCAGCACGGCCGCCGCGAGGCCGGCCGTCAGCCCGACCTCGAGGGGCTCGATGGCCAGGATGTCCCCGAAGAGGTAGGACATCAGCTCGACGTTGAAGCTCCCGGACAGGGAGGCCAGCAGGATGCCCACGGCCATGCCCAGGCTGCTGAAGATGCCGACGGCCGTGTCGCCGTGGAGGCCGGCCCGGTCCTTGAGCCTCATGACCGCGACGGCCGCGACGGCGGAGACGGCCAGGGCGGCCGCCAGCGGCAGGATGTTCAGGCAGAGGCCGAGGGCGACCCCCGCGAAGGCGATGTGGGCCAGCCCGTGGCCGATCATGGCGTCCTTGCGCAGGATGAGGAACAGGCCCAGCACGGCGCAGGCCACGGCGATCAGCACCCCGGCCAGGAAGGCCCGCTGGAGGAACCCGTAGGCGAGAAGGGCGTGCATGGGCGTCTCAATGCTCGTGGGAGATCAGATGGTCGCCGCGGCTGACCATGTCCCGGAAGACCTCCGACCGGCAGAACTCCGCGTGGCCGCCGTGGTAGGCCAGCCGCTGGTTGAGGCAGGCGACGCTCGTGACGTGCTTGTTGACGATGCCGATGTCGTGGGTGACCAGGACGATCGTCAGGCCGTCGCGGCGGTTCAGGCGGTCGAGCATGCCGTAGAAGGAGGCCTGGGTCTCGGCGTCGACCCCGGTCGTCGGCTCGTCCAGAAAGAGGATCCGGGGCGAGGTGACGAGGGCCCGGGCGATGAAGACGCGGTGCTGCTGTCCCCCCGAGAGACGTCCGA
>CAZFBC010000163.1:0-4279 GCA_964517245.1 uncultured Eubacteriales bacterium
TGCCGCAGCCGGTCTCGCCGGAGACGATGACGACGCGGCGGCGGGGCGAGCGCAGGGCGGCGACGATCTCGTCGGCGCGGGCGACGATGGGCAGCTCGGGCGGGTAGGAGACGCGGGGCACGTTGCGGGCGCGGGCGGCGAGCCAAGCTTCGGCCCGGGCGCGCGTGGCGCGGCGCGTGTCGGGGCGGATGTCGGGACCGGGGTGGGCGCGGCGCGCATCGGGGCGGACGTCGGGGCCGGGGCCGGCGGCGGGGTGGGCGCGGCGGCGGCCGGAAGGCGGCGGTGCGGCGGGCTTGTCCACGGCGCCTATTTTACATCAAAGGGCGGCGGCGCGGGGCGGGCGACGGCCGGCGCGGGAGATCGGAACGGGAAAGGGGACAAGAAAAGGGGACACGCACCGGGGTACGTGCCCCCACCAACAGGAGGTTTATCTAAGGAAGGAGGACTTGCGCGTGTAGGCGGGCGCGAGGGGCTTGCGGCCCGGATAGGCCAGGACCGGGAAGCCCGGAAAATAGGGGAACACGAAGCTGTCGACGGAGATGCGGCCGGCGTCGGAGCGGTCGCTGGCGCGGTCACGGGCGGGGTCGCCGTCGGGCCGCGGGCTTCGCGTCTGCCCCGTGACCGCCGCGGCCAGCTGGGTGATCGCGGACGCTCCGGATCCGAGAGCGAGCCGGAGCGTCTCTATACTCGAAGCGCCGCGCTGTTCGGGCTTGATCGGGATCGGGGCTGTCATCTTTCTGTCTCCATGTTCTTCATACATATATACGAATCGCGCGCCGCGATTGTTGCGGGCGACGCCGTAAATTTTGATGTTTTTGGCATCGAAATTGAAGAAATTCGCCCGCGCGCAAACTGTAGAAAGGTCGGCTGAGTTACGTATCCTACAGATATCTAATGAGTTGCTGAGGTCCGACCCCATTAAAATCTGTGGAGGTAGCTGACCTTGAAGAAGAAGCCGCGCTTCATCTCGTGGAAGCGGTCGCTGCGGGCGAACTCGGCCAGCGTGCCGTCCCACTCGACCTTCTCGAGCGCCGAGCCGTAGCCGAGGTGGACGACCGTGCCCGGGATGTAGGTGAACGAGATGAGGCCGTCGAGGACCATCCGCTTGTAGAAGTCGTTGTACTCGACGATGCCGCGCACGAACAGGTACTTGTTGACCTGGAAGGTGTTGCGGCTGCGCAGGATGAGGTAGTCGTAGAGCTTCTCGCGCTCGACCTTGTCGTAGAAGTCGACGTAGCTCGCGCTCAGCGTGAAGTCGAGCTGGTCCATGGGCTGGTAGACGAGGGTGCCCATGAGGCGGTTCCCGGTGCCCGGGATCGGCGCCTCCTCGTCGTAGAGGATGTTCCCCGTGCGGCGGGCCAGGACCCGGAAGTAGAGCGACTTGGCCAGCTGTGATTCCGCCTGGATGCCGATGCCGCTCGTGTCGAACCGCTGGCCGACGAAGACCTCGTTCGAGAACAGCGTGTCGACGCGGAACATCGAGTTGCGGGGCATGCGGACGCGGAAGGCGAACAGGTTGAACGTCTCCCACATGTCGTAGACGGTGTCGTAGAGGTGGTAGCTCCAGTAGAAGGGCTCGAGCTTCTGGAAGAACTTCGACTTCGGGTAGATGTTGTGCATCGCGAAGGCCGAGACGCGCCGCAGGCCGGTGCGGTAGACGAAGCCCGTGTCGACGCGGAAGCCGTCCGAGATGTCCTGGTAGCCGAGGTCGACGATCCACTTCCGGTTGGAGAAGACGTAGTTGAGGCCCAGGGCGTGGTCCTTGTCGGTCGGCGCCGCGTCCTCGCCCTCGGGCACGGCGGCGGGCCGGCTGAGCGAGCCGAAGAGGTGGAACGAGGCGATCTGGGTCTGGCTCAGGCGGAAGCGGCCGTCGAAGCCGCCGACGCGGTTGAAGCCCGAGCCGTCCTCGCGGCCCGTGTAGAAGGCGCCGATGTAGGCGTCGTCGGCGAGCGAGTGCTTGTAGCGGGCGATCATGACGTCGGGGTGGGCGTCGACGGTCGAGGGGTCCTCGAGGTCCGGGTCGACGGGGACGGAGTCCTGGGCGTAGATCGCGGCCACGGTGTCGCGCGGCGTGACCTTGCCCGTCAGCTTGAAGCCGAAGGTCGGGTCGATGATGGTCCGGGTGTAGACCATGGCCGTCAGCGGGCCCTCCTCGACCATGCCGCCGAACTGCCACAGGTCGCTGCCCTCGAGGAAGAACGGGCGCTTCTCCTCGTAGTAGAGGGCGTAGCGCTGGTTGAAGTCGATCTGCCCGGCGTCGGCCTCGACCTGGCTGAAGTCGGGGTTGACCGTGCCGTCGAGGGTCAGGTCGGAGGTGATGCCCAGCTTCCCGGTCAGGCTGAGGTCGGTGATGTCGAGCTCCTCGTTGCGGACGAGCTCGCCGGCGCTCTCCACGGTCGCCTCCTCGGTCCGGCCGAAGGTGAAGGCCGGCAGGAGCTCGACGACGCGCTTGTACTTGAGCCCGGAGACCTGGAAGGTCTGGGCCTGGCCGAGCAGCGAGCCGTATTCGGGGTCGAGCTCGGGGAAGCTGACCTGCTCGGAGGTGCGGGTGAAGAAGCGGATGAACATGATGCGCCAGGTCTGGACGTCGCGGCCCGGGAAGCGGATGCTCTGGAGGGGGATGCGGGCCTCGACCGACCAGCCGGCGTCGTCGATGCGGCCCTTGCTGTACCAGACGGCGTCGAAGCTCAGCTCGAGGTTGCCGGCCGTGTTGACCATGCCGTCGCCCTGGATGCCGAGGGGGTTGACGATGAAGCTGTAGCCGCTCTGGCGGTCGTTGAAGGTGTCGAGGACGATGAAGACGATGTCGTCCTGGAAGACGTTGTCGCGCTTGCTGACGGCGGCCTTGACCTTGGCCGGCTCGGTGTCCTGGCAGCGGAAGGCGAAGTAGAAGTTCTCGGCGTCGTAGGCGATGAAGGCCTCGGTGCGCTGGCTGGCGGCCTTGCCGTAGTCGGGCTTGAAGGTCTTGAAGCCGTCGTAGCGGAGCCCGGCGGCCCAGGCGGGGTCGTCGAGGACGCCGTCGATGACGGGCGGCGCCGCGGCCTTGGCGAGAACGGGGGCGGTCTCGTCGGCGCGGGCGGGACGGGAGGCGGGAGCGGCGGAGGACGCGGAGGAGGCAGAGGCGGCGGCGGCCGGAGAGACGGCCGGGGACGACGCTTCGAGCGAGCCGGCCGCGGCCAGGCCGGAGAGGAGAAGGGCCGGGAGCAGGAGCGAAAGCGAGAGCGGGAGCGGGAGCGGGGCGGCGGTTCGCGCGTTCTTCAATGCGTCCTCCATCCTTGGTCGTCTTCGGCACCGGGCTGTCGCCGTTGTCAATAGATACGCCGGGGGAGCGCGGAAAGTTCTATTCGGGGCGATTTTTCATTTTTGACCCCAAAATTGATGAATTTCGCCGCCCCCAAACTGGAAAAAAGATGTCGTTTTAATGTAAAATGTTAATATCAATTCAGTTGCTGAGGTCCGACCCCAATGAAAATGAAGACAATTGCAGTGATCGCGTTGGCGGCGCTGGCCGCGGCGTGCGGGAGCGCCCCGCCGGCCGACGTGCCGGGCGAGTTCACGTTCCGGGGAGTGGCGGTCCATCCCGCCGCGGTCGCCGCCCTGTACCGGTCCGGGACCGGGCTCATCGACCTGGCCGCGTTCGAGACGCGCCTCGAGGCGGGCCTGTGGGAGGACCAGCCCGGCTGGTGGGTGACCTATTACGAGGAGGACCCGTCGAGCGGCGTCGCGCCCTTCTTCGCCTACGTCGCCTTCCCGGGCCCCGAGGCCGGGAGCGGGGGCGCCGAGCTCTACGTCCTGTCGGTCACGTTCAACGCCGGCGAGACGGCCGACGTCGACAACATCCTGCTCCTCCAGAAGAACGGCCCGTGGCTCGGCCTGCTGCGGTCGTGGGAAGAGGGCAGCGCCTGCCGGGGCGGCATCCTGGCCCAGCGCCTGGAGGGCGACAGCTTCCTCTATTCCCGGGAGCTGACGCCGGTCGACCTGATCGACCTCGCCCAAGGCGTCGGCTTCGACCCGGTCGCCCACGAGGACCTCGAGGCGACGGGAGCGAGCTGTTTCGCCGCGGCCAACTACGTCTACAGCCTGACCCGGGACCGCGAGGACCTGGTCTCGGTCCGCCTCTACGACGAGCCGGTGGTCGACGAGAAGGGCCGGACCGACCGGCTGCGCTACCAGTCCTGCTTCAACCGGGTCTTCAACGACTACCTCGAGAGGGGGAAGACGGCGCTCACGCCGGCGGAGGTCGACGAGTTCGCGGCGCGGTTCAAGGAGGAGTGCGTCA
>CAZFBC010000163.1:4379-5879 GCA_964517245.1 uncultured Eubacteriales bacterium
GGCCGGGCGCCTCAGGGCATCTTGTCCGACAGCAGGTCGGCGGCCGAGGCGTTCTCGGCGGCCTGCTCCGGGCTCTTGGCCCCGGGGATGACGGCCGTGACGACCGGGTCGCGCAGGCACCAGGCCAGGGCCCAGCGGGCCGCCGAGACGCCGGGCGGCAGCTCTTCCTCGGCGATCTTCTTCGCCTCGCGCGCGCGCCGGGCGATCTCCTCCGGGCCGAGCGTCGAGCGGTAGTCGTCCGGACCGAACGCGTCACGGGCCCCGTACTTGCCGCTGAGGAGGCCGCTCGCCAGCGGGACGCGGGCCAGGACGCCCAGGCCGTGGCGGCGGGCCCAGGGGAAGACTTCGGACTCGGCCCGGGTGTCGAGCCGGTTGTAGACGACCTGGAGGACGCCGTAGCCGCGGCCGAAGGCCTCGCGGACCTGGACCTCGCTGCCGGCGCTGCGGATGGACACGCCGAGGTTGCGGACCATGCCGGAGCGGCGGGCGTCCTCGAGCGCGGCCCGCAGGTTGTCGTCGAGGAAGGCCTCGTCCGACCCCGAGTGGAACTGGTAGATGTCGATCCGGTCGGTCCTCAGGGCCCGGAGCGAGGCGATCAGCTGGGCCCGGACGTCCTCCGCGCCGAAGCGGTCGGTCCGGTCCATGAAGCCGTTGAAGGCGTGGCCGAACTTGGTGGCGACGATCCAGCGGTCGCGGTCGCGCCGCGACAGGTAGTCGCCGATCAGGCGCTCGGACAGGTGGTCGCCGTAGCACTCGGCCGTGTCGATGAGGTTGACGCCGCTTTCGGCGGCCCGGTCGAGGACGGCGTCGACCTCGGACTGGGTGAAGGCCTTCCCCCACTCCCCGCCGAACTGCCAGGCGCCGACGCCGACGACGGAGACTTTCAGGCCGGTGCGGCCCAGGGTCCTGAACTTCATGGTGTTCCTCTATATTAGACGGCCGCCCGGAAGCCGTCAAGGAAAGCGGGGAAAAACGACCCGGAATGCAACCGTCGGGCCGGCCCGGTCGTATACTCCGACGTGGATGTTAATTTTTTAGCAGAACCGCTTGACAAGCCCGGCCGCGGGTGCTAATATTTTAGCATGCTAAAATTTTAGCGGAGGCGCCCATGAAGACCGAGAAGACCTTGAGCCGCCGGGAGCGGCAGATCATGGACATCGTCTACGAGATGAAGGAGGCCTCCGCCGTCCAGGTGCTGGAGCGCCTGCCGGAGCCGCCGGGCTACTCGGCCGTCCGGGCCCTGCTCCGCGTCCTCGAGCGGAAAGGCCACCTCGTCCACCGCCAGGACGGGCCCCGCTACGTCTACGCGCCCCGCCTCCCCAAGGACAAGGCCCGGCGCAGCGCCCTCAGCCACCTCATGAGGACGTTCTTCGACGACTCGACCGAGGACGTCGTGGCCGCCCTCCTCGACATCTCCGAGGACAACCTCTCGGAGGACGACTACCGCCGTCTGACCGAGCTCATCGAGAAGGCCCGCGGCGAAGGACGCTGACATGCTCG
>CAZFBC010000164.1:0-5825 GCA_964517245.1 uncultured Eubacteriales bacterium
CATCTTCGACTACGCGATCGGCCGGGCCCGGGCCGGGAAGAAGGAAACCGAGCCTGGGGATCGCTCCAAGATCGCGGCCCTCGGCTTCCTGTTCCGGCTCGTCCTCTGGTCGGTGGCCCTCCTGCTGGCCCTGGACAACCTGGGGATCAAGGTCACCGCCCTCGTCGCCGGCCTGGGCGTCGGCGGCATCGCGGTCGCCTTGGCCATGCAGAACCTCCTGGGGGACCTGTTCGCTTCCCTGTCGATCGTCATGGACAGGCCTTTCGTCATCGGCGATTTCATCGTCGTCGACGACTTCAAGGGGACGATCGAGCACGTCGGCCTGAAGACGACCCGGCTTCGCGGCCTCGGCGGGGAGCAGCTCATCTTCGCCAACATCGACCTGCTCAAGAGCCGGATCCGGAACTACAAGCGGATGGAGGAGCGGCGGATCGCCTTCACGATCGGCGTCGTCTATCGGACCCCGGCGGAGAAGCTCGAAAGGATCCCCGCGATCATCCGGGAGATCGTCGAAGCCCAGGCGAACTGCCGCTTCGAACGGTCCCATTTCGCATCGTATGGGGATTTCTCCCTCAACTTCGAGACCGTGTACTTTGTGACCGTTCCGGACTACGCGGTCTACATGGACGTCCAGCAGGCCATCAACCTGGGCCTTTTCCGGCGGTTCGAGGCCGAGGGGATCGAATTCGCCTATCCCACGCGGACGGTCATCGTCGAGGGGGCGGCGGCGACCCCGCCGCGCGGCCGGGGATGAGGGCTTCGTAGGGCGGCCATGGAGTTCATCGACGCCGGCGTCTTCCGCTGGGTGATCGTCCCGCTGCTGATCTTCACGGCCAGGGTCCTCGACGTCAGCTTGCAGACGATGAGGATCATCTTCATCTCGAAGGGCCGGAAGCTGCTGGCCCCCCTATTGGGCTTTTTCGAGGTCATGATCTGGCTCCTGGCCATCGCCCAGATCATGCACAACTTGACGAACCCGCTGTACTACTTCGCCTACGGCCTCGGGTTCGCCATGGGGACCTACGTCGGGCTCCGGATCGAGGAGCGGCTGGCCATCGGCGTCGTCCTGCTGAGGGTCATCACCCAGAAGGACGCGACGGAGCTCGTGGGCTGCCTCCGGGGCGAGGAGTTCGGCGTGACCTGCATCGACGCGGAGGGGCGGAGCGGGAAGGTCAAGATCATCTTCATCGTCGTCGACCGCTGCGACCTCGCCCGGGTCATCGAGCTGGTCCGCCGGCACAATCCCAACGCCTTCTATTCGGTCGAGGACGTCCGCGGCGTGAGCCGGGGCTATTTCCCGCTCAGGAACGGCCAGCGCCTGCGCATCCAGAGGAAATGATCCCCTCGCGTCCGGGCGGAGGACGGCGCCCGGCTACCGGCTTTCCCGATGGGCGGTGTGCCCCATGCCGTCGAGGACGTTCGCGCGGGGGAACCAGCGCCGGAAGATCCTGTAATAATACAGGTCCTCCTTGGAGCTGAGGGCGCGTCCGGGGCCGAGGTCCCTCTCCCGGGAGAACGCGTCGTCGCTGATCGCGCGCTCCGCGACCTCCGCGAGCCTGTCCGAGATCCCCGACCCGGACCAGAACTTCTCCTTGGGCCGCCAGACGACGCTTTCGGGCAGCTTCCCTTCGATGGCCTTGCGCAGGACCCATTTCTCCGTCCGCTCCGGGCCGCGGATCTTGACCGAGCCGGGCAGAGCGTTGGCGAACGCGACGACAGCCGGGTCCAGGAACGCGGGCCTGGCCCGGGTGCCGTGGGCGGCGGCCATGCGGTCGACGCGCTGCAGGGCCGTGTTGTGCAGGGCCCCTTGTGCCTCGGCCAGGCCTTCACGGAGGGACCCCTCGTCCCTGTCCTTAAGGAAACTGTAGCCGGCGAAGAGCTCGTCGGCGCCCTCGCCCGAAAGCACGACCCGGACATGCGCGGCGGCCTCGCCGGCGACCAGGAAATTGGCGATGGAGCTCCGGACGAGCGGGGCGTCGAAGGATTCGAGGTGGTAGATGACGAGCGGCAGGACCTCGATCATCTCCTCGACCGTGCAGAGGCGCTCGTGGTGCTCCGTCCCGGCGAAGGACGCCACCTCCCTGGCAAAGGCGAGGTCGGGGGCCCCGGCGGTCCCTGCCGAGAAGGTCGCCACGTCGCGGGAAGCGGCCGCGGCCAGGGCGGTCAGGACGCTGGAATCGAGGCCGCCGCTCAACCAGACGCCCATTCTCGCGCCTCGCGCGAGCCGCCGCTCGACCGATCGCTCCAGGAGCCGGAGCAGCTCGGCGGCGATCTCCTCCGGGCCGGCGTCCGACGGGGCGGAGGGTTCCGGACCCTGGATGGGCTTGATCTCCCCATGCTGCAGGAACCGCCCCGGGGGGAAGGGGCGGATGTCGTCCGCAAGCCCGTGGAGGGCCTTGAGCTCCGAGGCGAAGCAGAGCCGGCCGTCGACGATGCCGTAATAAAGCGGCGCCAGGCCGAGCGGGTCCCGGGCCAGGACCAGGTCGTCCCCGTCCAGAAGGGCCAGGGCGAACGGGCCGTCCAGCCGGGAGAAGGCGTCGGGGCCTTCCTCGCCGTAGCGGGCGAGGATCCATCCGAGGTCCGTCCCGGCCCCCGGCCCGCCGCCCTCCCTCGATGCTTCGAAGGCGTAGAGCTCCCCGTCCCAGGCGATCATCCGACCGTCGTGGGCGAGCGGCCCCGCCGTGTCGAACGGTCTCAGGGCGAGCCTCGCGGCGCCGAAGACCCAGTCCCCGAGCCCTTCGACCCGCCGGCCGTCGGGGCCGCGGTGCCCGATCCGGTCCAGCATCGCCCCGACGGTTGCCGAAGCGTTCGCGTGTCCTATCCCTGCGATACCGCTCATCGTGCTAGCTCCTTGGCGCCGGGGAAGATGAGGCGCGGGGAGGGCGTCAGGCCCCGAGCCGCGCCAGTCGTTCGGATTCCGTCAGGGCCAGGCCCGACGACGGGTCGACGGCCCGGCAGCCGCCGTCGACGATCCGGGTGACGACCTGGCCGCGCGCCACGCCGCCGCCCTTGAAATGGGGGGCGTCGAGAAGCCCCTTCTCGATGGCCGAAGCGATCACCAGGGGGTCGACCCAGGGGTCTTCGCTTGTTCCCTCGCCGAGTCTGCGGAGGGCGTCGAGAAGGGTCTCCGCCTCGGCGATCAGCTCGTCCTTCCTGGCCCGGACGGCCGGGTCGGCCGTCATGTCCGGCAATCCCCGCAGACAGTTGTCGAGGGCGCCGCGGGCGATCCGGCAGCTCTCGACGAGCTCGCCGGCGGTGATGGCGTGGTCGCTCTCGCTGTATCCGACGACGTGCAGGATGTGGGGGTCCAGGGCCTGGCTGACGGTCGCCGAGGAGGCCAGGTGCCCCTTGGCCTTGTCGAAGTCGGCGGGCATGCTCGCGAGCCCGGCCCGGACCTGCCGGAAGACCTCGAACCCGGGGCCCTCCAGGCTTTCGATCAGGGCCCTTTTCGCGGCCATTTTGGCCAGGTCCATCGCCGGTGAGGTTTCGCGCGGCGTGTTGAACATGAATTGGGCGACGTAGTGGCGGACGCCCGCTTTCTTCGCGTTGTAGGCGGCCAGGAAGGCCATGGCCACGGCCAGGGCGTCGTGGGCATTGCGCAGGCTCCACTGATGGGACTCGTTGACCTCGACGGGGATCCCCTGCCGGGCGTACCAGCGGATGACGCTCTGGTTCTCGGCGACGGCCTCGGCCAGCCTCCGTCCGGACCTGCCGTCGAGGACGCTGTACCAGCAGAGGGGGATGGCCCCCCAGGCGTTGCGGATCGTCCGGACGCTCATCTCCGCCCACTTCCGCAGGTCGCGCGTGCCGCTGTAACAGCGGACGAGCGGGAAGTTCCCCCGTCGCGTAGCCTCGTAGATGGCCTCGAGGTCCTCGGGCCTCCGCAGCGGCACGCCTCCGGCCCCGTCCTGCCCCGGGTCCATGTCACCGGGCCGGAAGAAGCTCTCCTGGGCGTTCTGATCGGGGCCGAGCGAAAGCACGTCCAGGACCCCGGCCTCGGCGACGAGGGCCGCGCCCTCGAGGGTTTCGGCGAGCGTCGGGCGTCCGTAGTGGTGCCGGATGAGAGGGACCGGGTCCTTCCAGCGGATCCGTTCGACCAGGGCTCCCGGAAAATCCCGGGGGCTCGCCTCCGCGGGCACGCCGCGGATGTAGCCCAGGATGTCCGCGACCGGCTCGGTCCCCGAGAAGACGCGCTCGAAAAGGCCCGAGCGCTCAGCCGCCCTCGCCGCCGGGGGGGTGCCCCCGAAGACGAAACGGACGCCGGTCAGCCCTTGGCGGGCGATCTCGTCCGCCAGCTCCCGGAAGAGGCGCTCCGCTCCCTCCGGGCTCAGCCGGTAGCTCACGGCCACGATGTCCGGTCCGGCCGCGGCCGCCGCCTCGATGAGGGCCTTGGGCGCGACCGCCGGGCCCAGAAACGTCGTCCGGCAGCCTTCGCTCTCGCAGAGGTCGAGGAAGTTGCGGATCCCGGCGACGTGGACGCACGCGCCCAGGGCGGCCCCCAGCACGTTCAGCGGCTTCAACTCGACATCTCCTCTCCCATGCCCAGGAGCCTCAGGTCCCTGACCGACAGGCCGGCGATGCCGAGCTTCTCCACGGTCCGTCCTTCCGCCCAGAAATCGACGCCGTGGATGATGGAGGCCAGGTGGATCACGCCCCGGATCGTCGGCGTAGGAACGCCGAGCATCTCGCCGAGCGAGGCCATGGGGACCAGGCTCATGGGGACGTCCTCGGTGAGATAGCGGACGTTGAGGGTGTTCGGGGCCAGAAGGCCCCGGTACCCGACATTGGCCATCATGGCCTCGTGGAGGTTCCTCCCCGTGGCGTCGTAGGCGCGGTAGAGCCATTCCCGGGCCGTGATGGCATTGATCCCCAGGGCGCCGGCGACGGCGACCCTCTCCGCGTCGAGATCCTCCAGGACCTGGCAGACCGAGGGGCTCGCCCCCTGGACGTAGAACTCGAACTCGTACTTGTCCTCGATCCAACCCGCGTTGAGGATGGTGATGGCGGGATGGAAGACCGCCCCGATGTTGTCGAAGCTCGTCCGGAAGACGTTGGTCCCGGGCGCGAACTGCGGGAAGGCCGTCCGGACGACCTTCAGGACGTCCGGGATCTTGTAGGCGGGGATGCTGGCCAGGGGGACGGAGTTCTTGATCCGGAAGATCTTCGCCTGGCCGGGATTGGTGACGCGGGCCGCGTAGATCAGCGTCTGCGTCTCGGCGACGATGACGTCGGCCTCGCATCCGTTCTCCTTGAGGACCTGCTTGAACTCGATGGCGCCCAGCGTCCGGCCGGGATTGAGCACGACGATCTGGCCGTCCTTCAGGTGAGGCGCGCAGACCTCGGCCAGAAAGCGATGGCCGGACGCGGGTACGACAGCCATCAGGACGTCCACGTCCCGGATGGCCTCCTCGATGCGGTGGGTCACGAGGTTGAGCCGGCCGAAGCCCTCGACCTCCCCCTGGAGTTCGATGCCTCCGCGCTGTTGAACGGCCCAGATCCTCTCTTCCGTCCTGTTGTAGAGATTGACGGTGAAGCCCATGAGCGCCAGGTGTCCGGCCATGGCCAGGCCGCCGTGGCCGGCCCCCAGAACGCAAAAAACGGGAGACCTCCCGTCGGCGCAAGGTGTTTCTTTGGACATGGATGCCTCCTTCGCGGCGACGGCCTATTTGATCGGCGGGCACTAAAAAAAAGCGCCCGCGCCTGTTTAGGGGGGATTTGATAACTATATCGGCTGGACCGCGGGCTGTCAACCCTGTGAACGGATTCACCACACGGGCTCTCGCGCCCGGCTGAAAATGATTGACAACCGTTCGAGCGTGATGCTA
>CAZFBC010000165.1:0-5770 GCA_964517245.1 uncultured Eubacteriales bacterium
CCGTCCCCATGAACGTCGAAACAACCGTCCTCCTGACGATCCTCGTCCCCATCCTCGGCTCGCTCGCGGTCCCGCTCGCCGGCCTGGCCGGGCGGAGCGCCCGGTCGGCCTGGTCCGTCCTGGTGGCCGCCGCGACGGCGGTCTTGCCGCTGAGCCTCCTCCCCTTCGCCCTCCGGGGAGGGGAGATCGTCGTGCGCCAGACCCTGGCCGTGGGCTTCGACCTCGTCCTGATCGTCGACCCCCTGTCGATCTTCATGGCCGCGGTATCGTCGTTCATCGGCTTCCTCATCGTCGTCTACTCCCTCGGCTACATCCGTCATGAGGAGAACCAGAACGAGTACTACCTGATGGTCGTGCTCTTCATCGGGGCGATGATGGGGCTGGTCTTCTCCGGGAACCTCGTCTTCATCTACCTGTTCTGGGAGATCATCGCCATCGCCTGCTGGCGGCTCATCGGCTTCTACCGGGAGCCGGCCCACGTCCGCAAGGCCGACAAGGCCTTCCTCCTGACCTTCTTCGGCGCCGTGGTCATGCTCCTCGGCTTCATCCAGATCTTCGGCGTCACCAACACCTTCGACATCACGGCCATGCGCGGCACCGTCGTCCCCGGGACGGCAGTCCTGCTCATCCTCTTCGGCATGTTCTCGAAATCGGCCACGGTCCCGCTCCACACCTGGCTGCCCGACGCCGGCGTCGCCCCGTCGACGGTCACGGCCCTGCTCCACGCCGCCGTTCTGGTCAAGATCGGCGTCTACGCCTTCGCCCGGCTGTTCATCTACACTTTCCGCATCCCGGAGGGCTGGCAGGAGGCCATCCCCATCCTGGTCGTCGTCTCCAGCCTGGTCGCGGCCGGGGCCGCGGCGGTGGAGAACGACCTCAAGAGGATCCTGGCCTATTCGACGATCAGCCAGATCGGCTACATCTTTCTCGGCTTCAGCATGATGAACGCCGCCGGCGTCTCGGGCTCGCTGCTCTTCATCCTGATGCACGGCCTGGCCAAGGCCGGCCTGTTCCTCTGCGCCGGCATCGTCATCCACGCCGTCCACACCAAGGACATCCGGGAGATGGGCGGGTTGATCAGGACGATGCCCGTGACGGCCGTGGCCTTCCTCGTCTGCGCCTTCTCCGTCATCGGCATCCCGCCCTTCGGCGGCTTCTTCTCGAAGTTCCTGGTCATCCTGGCCACCGTGCAGGCCGGCCAGGTCGGACTGGCGGCGATCGCCCTCTTCACCGCCGTCCTGACGATGTACTACCTCTTCAAGGTCTTCCATCTGGTCTTCCTGGGCGAGGCCAAGCACCCCGCCCCCGAGAAGACGAAATCCATGGTCTACGTCGTCGCCCTCCTGGCCGCCCTCAGCCTGGCGGCCGGCCTCTTCGTCGCCTACCCGATGAAGATCGTCAACATCGCGACGACACAGATGAGTTGGTGGCTCAGATGACGCCTAAGATCCTTCTTCTGCCGGTCGTTCTTCCCGCCGTCCTGGCCGTCGTCCTGCTCGTCCTGCCCCGGACGCTCCGGCTCCTGCGCGACGCGCTGGCGGTCGCCGGGGCCGCGGTCCTTCTTTACTACGGCTTCGCGCTGTTCTCGCTGAAGGACCTCCGCTTCAACGTCCCCTGGCTCGGCATGGGCATCGACTTCGACCTCCGCCTCTACCACTTCTCGAGCTTCATCCTGCTGGCCCTGGCCGGGTTCCTCCTCTTGATCACGGTCTACGCGACGGTCAAGATGAAGGACGCGCCGCGGTCCCGGGAGTTCATGGCCTACGTCTTCCTGACCGCGGCCTTCGCCAACGGGGCGGTCCTGGCCAACAACCTCGTGCCGCTGGTGTTCTTCTGGGAGGGCCTGCTGGTCACCCTGTACGGCCTGATCACGATCGGCGGCCGGCCGACCTCGGGCCGGACGGCGGTCAAGGCGCTCCTCATCAGCGGCTTCTGCGATTTCTCGATGATCCTCGGCATCGGCCTCCTCTGGACCGTGGCCGGCACGGCCACGATGTCGGAGATCGCCGTCGAGCCGACGGGCCTGGCCGCCGCGGCCTTCGTCCTGATGATGGTCGGGGCCGCCGGCAAGGCCGGGGCCATGCCCTTCCACACCTGGATCCCCGACGCCGCCGTCGACGCGCCGGTGACCTTCATGGCCTTCCTGCCGGCCGCCTTCGAGAAGCTCCTCGGGATCTACCTGCTGGCCCGCATCGCGCTCGACTTCTTCAAGATCCGGCCGGGGAGCGCCCTGGCGGTCCTGATGATGATCGTCGGCGCGGTGACCATCGTCCTGGCCGTCCTCATGGCCCTCGTCCAGAAGGACCTCAAGCGGCTCCTCTCCTACCACGCCGTCAGCCAGGTCGGCTACATGATCCTCGGCATCGGCACGGCCATCCCCGTCGGCATCGCCGGCGGAATCTTCCACATGATCAACCACGCCATGTACAAGAGCGGCCTGTTCCTCGGCGCCGGCTCGGTCGAGCACCGGGCGGGCACGACCGAGCTCAAGAAGCTCGGCGGCCTCGGCCGGCAGATGCCGCTGACGGCCCTCGGCTTCACCGTCTGCGCCCTGGCCATCTCGGGCGTCTGGCCGCTCAACGGCTTCGTCTCCAAGGAGATGGTCTTCCACGGCGCCCTCGAGACCGGCTTCACCGTCTTCGCCGTCGCCGCCTGGATCGGGGCCATCTTCACCTTCGCCTCCTTCCTCAAGGCCGGGCACGCGGTGTTCTTCGGCGAGCGGGCCCCCGGGGCCGCGCCGGTCCGGGAGAGCCCGGCGGCCCTGACCGCCCCCCTCCTGGTCCTGGCCGCGCTCTGCGTCCTCTTCGGCGTCTACAACAAGCTCCCCCTGACCCTGTTCATCCAACCCATTCTGGCCGGCCACGCCGAGGCCGGGGCCCACCTGGACTTCACCTCCCACGCCCTGGACCTGCTCAACCCCGTCGCCCTCATCTCGATCGGCTGCCTCGTCCTGGCGTTCCTGCTGCACCGCCACGGCTTCCTGAAATCAGGGCGCAAGGCCTACCTCGCCTCCGAGCCCGTCCACAACCTCCCCGGCGTCCACAAGATGTACGATTGGGCCGAGGCCCGGGTGTTCGACCCCTACGAGCAGGGCGTCAAGGTCCTCCACGGCCTATCGACCGTCCTGTATAAGGCCGTCGACCGGCCCATCGACTTCGTCTTCGAGAAGATCGTCACCGTCACCGGGGAGAGATTCACCGGGATCCTGAAGAAGGCCCACAACGGGCACTACGCGAACTACCTCGCCTGGTGCCTGGCCGGCCTGATCATTCTGGCGGGCGCCATCAGCCTGCTCGCGCAATAGAAGAGAGGAGGAGCGTTGATCATACTCTTCGTCGTCCTTCCGCTCGTCGTGGCGGGAATCCTCCCCCTCGTCGGCAAGGTCTCGCGGCGAGTCCTCCCCGACCTGCTGGCCAACGCGACCCTTCTCTTCCTGCTCGTCTACGCCGCGGTCGCGGGGCGGGCGCTCGTCGCGGGCGGGCCCGTCCTCCAGCAGGCCGCCTGGCTCGGGGAGGCCGTCAACATCCGGCTGGCCCTCGACGGGTTCAGCCTGCTCATGCTCGTGGCCGTCTCCCTCGTCGGCCTGGCGGCCAGCCTGTTCTCCATCGACTACATGGAGCATTACGGGGCCAAGGCCGACTACTACGCCCTGTACCTGGTCATGATCGCCGGAATGAACGGCCTCGTCCTGGTCACGGACCTGTTCGGCGTCTACCTCTTCCTCGAGGTCGCGGCCGTCGCCTCCTACGCCCTCGTCGCCTTCGGCCGCGGGCACGACGAGCTCGAGGCCGCCTTCAAGTACCTGATGCTGTCGGCGGTCGCCTCGGCCTTCATCCTGGCGGGCATCGCCGTCCTCTTCGGCATGACCGGCAGCCTCGACTTCGCCGCCGTGGCCGCGGCCCTCAAGGAGCTCAACGCCGGGACCGTGGTGGCCGTCGCCTCGGCCATGTTCCTGATGGGGTTCGGGCTGAAGGCGGCCCTCGTCCCCTTCCACGCCTGGCTCCCGGACGCCCACCCCTCGGCCCCCGCGCCCATCTCGGCGGTCCTGTCCGGCCTCCTGATCAAGGTCTCCGGGGTCTACGCCATGACCCGGATCTTCCTCAACGTCTTCGGGCTGACGCCGGGCCTGTCCAAGGTCCTGATGACCCTGGGCGCGGTGTCCATGGTCGCCGCGGCCTTCCTGGCCCTGGGCCAGAAAGACATGAAGAGGATGCTGGCGTATTCCTCGATCAGCCAGGTCGGCTACGTCGTCCTGGGGATCGGCCTCGGGACGCCGCTCGGCATCGCCGGCGGCCTCTTCCACCTCTTCAACCACGCCCTGGCCAAGGGGCTCCTGTTCCTGACCAGCGGCTCCGTCCAGCAGGCCACGGGGACCCGGGACCTCGACGCGATGGGCGGGCTGGCCAAGCGCATGCCGGTCACCGCGATCACGAACCTCGTCGGGGCCCTCTCGATCTCGGGCGTCCCGCCGCTCAACGGCTTCTGGTCGAAGCTCATCATCATCGTGGCCCTCGTCCAGGCCGGCCACCCCGTCTTCGCCCTCCTAGCCGTCCTGGCCTCGGTCCTGACCCTTTGGTACTACCTCCTCATGCAGCGGAAGGCCTTCTTCGGCAAGCTCAACGAGACGTGGGCCGCCGTCCGGGAGGCGCCCTTCTGGATGACGGCCGCGACCGTCCTCCTGGCCCTCCTCTGCGTGGGGATCGGCATCCTCTTTGCGTCGACCGTCTCGACCTGGATCCAGCCCGCCGCCGACGTCCTCGCGGACGGGGTCCACGCCGTGACCGGATCGCGGGGATTTTAGACCATGATCGTGCAAACAGCTCTTCTCGTCGGCCTGGTCCTCTTCTCGGTCCTGGCCCTCCTGCTCAAGGACCTGCTCCGGTCGGCCATCGCGCTGGCCGTGGCCAGCCTGCTCCTGGGGATCGTCTTCTTCCGCATGGGCGCGCCGTACGCGGGCGTCTTCGAGATCTCCGTCGTCGCCGGGCTGATCACGGTCCTGTTCGTCCTGACCATCGCCCTGACCACGGCGGGCGAAGAGGTCCGGGAATCCCGCCTCGCCAACGTGGTCTTCCCGCTCGTCTTCGTCGCCTTCATCGTCGTCGACGCCCTGGTCATGAAGGGCCTGCTCGGCCAGATCCCGGCCCTGGCCTCGGGGGCGGAGACGGGCGCGTTCGGCGACGTCCTCTGGAAAGGGAGGACCTTCGACCTCGTCGGCCAGATCGCGGTCATCATGGCCGGCGTCTTCTCCGTCCTGGCCCTATTCCGCAAGAGGGACAAACATGACTAACACCTGGTATCTCTACCTGTTCTTCGCGGCCGCCCTCGTCTTCGCCGGGCTGCTCGGCCTGCTGGCCCGGCGCAACCTCATCAAGCTGCTCATCGCCGTCGAGATCGTCGGCAAGGGCGTCAGCCTGCTCCTCGTCGG
This sequence comes from uncultured Eubacteriales bacterium, assembly GCA_964517245.1. Classification (GTDB taxonomy): domain Bacteria; phylum Acidobacteriota; class Aminicenantia; order Aminicenantales; family Saccharicenantaceae; genus RBG-16-66-30. The sequence continues at coordinate 5,426 of CAZFBC010000165.1, forward strand.
GACGGGCTTCGCCAAGGGCAGCCTCCTGACCGCCCAGGCCCTGGTCATCACCTTCATCGTCGTCGAGGTCAGCCTCGTGGCCACGGCCATGGCCCTGGTCATCAACGTCGCCCGGCACACGAAGAGCCTGGACGTCCGCAGGCTGGCCAAGCTGAAAGGGTAAGCCATGACAGGAATCGGAGTCCTCCTCTCCCCGCCCGTCGCCTTCCTCGTCTTCCTCGGCGCGGCCTTCGGGCTCTACGCCCTGGGCCGGGGCATGGCCCCCAAGCCGACCCGGACCGGCGGCCGGGTCACGACCTACGCCTGCGGCGAGGACATCCCCGGCGTCAAGATCCAGTTCGGCTA
>CAZFBC010000166.1:0-5754 GCA_964517245.1 uncultured Eubacteriales bacterium
CAGCTTCTCGGCCTGGTCGTCGGGGATGTCCAGCCCGAAATCGTCCTCGAGGTCCATGAACAGCTCGACGGTGTCCAGGGAGTCGGCTCCGAGATCATCGATGAAGGACGCGTCTTCGGTGACCTGCTCCTCGCTGATGCTCAGCTTGTCCGAAACGATCGCCCTGACCTTCTTGAGCAGCTCGTCTCTTTGCATAGTGTCCTCCTTCTTAAATGGTGAAGATGATGGCGGACCGCCTACATATACATCCCGCCGTTCACGCTGACCACCTGGCCCGTGATATACGCGGCGTCGTCGGAGAGCAGGAATTTTACCGCAGATGACACGTCCTTGGGAAGCCCGAATTTTTTCAGGGGGATGATCTCGAGATAGGCCTTCCGGACCTCCTCGGGCAGGACGTCGGTCATGGCCGTGGCGATGAACCCGGGCGCGACCGCGTTGACGGTGATGCCCCGGGCTCCGACCTCCCGGGCCAGGGACCGGGCGAAGGCGATGACGCCGGCCTTGGAGGCGGCGTAGTTGGCCTGCCCGGCGTTGCCCATCAGCCCCGCGACCGAGGCGATGTTGACGATCCGGCCGTAGCGGGCCGCGACCATCGTCCGGACGACGGCCTTGGAGAAGTTGAACGTCCCCTTCAGGTTGACCCTGAGGACGGCGTCCCAGTCCTCCTCCTTCATGCGCATGAGCAGGCCGTCGCGGGTGATGCCGGCGTTGTTGACCAGGTGGTCGATCCGGCCGTGCCCGCCCATGACGGCGGCGACGACGCGCTCGACGGAGGCCGCGTCCCCGACGTCGGCCTGGTGGGCCTCGGCCCGGCCGCCGGACGCGGCGATCGAGCGGACCACGGCCTCGAGCTTGTCCGCCTGGACGTCGACGAGGACGACCGCGGCCCCCTCTTCGGCGAGGTCGCGGGCGATGGTCTCTCCGATCCCCTGGGAGGCCCCGGTGACGACGGACACCCGTCCTTCGAAGCGCTTCATGCGGCGGCTCCTTTGAGGGCGTGCTCGTAGCGCTGGATCTCGTCCTGGATCTTCTCCTGGACGCGGTTCCCGACGAACTCGCGGGCCCGCCCCACGGCGTTGCGGACCGCGGCCGGGTTGGACCGGCCGTGCCCGATGATGCACACACCGTCGAGGCCGAGGAGCTGGGCGCCCCCGTACTCGGCGTAGTCGAACGTCTTGTAGAGTCTCTTGAGGTGCCCTTTCAAGAGCAGGTAGCCGAGCTTGGCGAAGAGGCTCTTGGTGATCTCGTGGCGGGCCAGGGACATGACGGTCTGGACGACCCCCTCGGAGACCTTGAGGGCGACGTTCCCGGTGAACCCGTCGCTGACGACGACGTCGGCGACGCCGGAGAACAGGTCGCGGCCCTCGACGTTGCCGATGAAGCGCAGGGGCGCCTCCTGGAGCCTTTCGAAGGTCTCCCGGACGAGGTCGTTGCCCTTGCCCTTCTCCTCGCCGATGCTCATCAGCCCGATCCGGGGGTCCTTCAGGCCGACGACGGCTTCCATGAAGATGCGGCCCATGAGCGCGAACTGGACGAGGTTGTGAGGCTGGCAGTTGGCGTTGGCCCCGACGTCGAGGAGCAGGGTCTGCCCCACGGCCCCCGGGACGAGGAGGGCCAGGGCGGGCCGGTCCACGCCCTTGAGCGCGCCGAGGACGTCCCGGGAGATGTAGACGACCGCGCCGGTGTTGCCCATGCTGATGAGCGCGTCGGCCCGGCCGTCCTTGACGAGCTGGGCGGCGACGCGGATCGAGGAGGCCTTCTTCTTCCGGAAGGCGAGGATCCCCTCGCCCATGCCGATCGCCTCCGGGGCGTCGACGATGGTGGCGCGGGACAGGTCGAGACCGGTCCGGTCGGCCTCGCGGCGGATGGCGCTCTCGAGGCCGACGAGCAGGACGTCGACGCCGAAGTCCCCGGCCGCGCGGACGGCCCCCGGCACCGTGGCCTTGGGACCGACGTCCCCCCCCATCGCGTCGACGGCGATCCTCATGGGCGGGGTCCGGGTCAGCTCTCGGTCCCCTCCGTCACCTGCCGTCCCTTGTAGTACCCGCATTCCGGGCAGGCCCGGTGCGGCAGCTTGGGGTTGCCGCACTTGGCACAGACGGAGAAGGTGGGGAGGGTGAGCCCGTCGTGGGCCCGGCGTTTCCCTTTTCTCGTCGGTGAATGTCGTCTCTTTGGATTGGGCATTTAACTCTTGTCTCTCACGTTGAGTTTGAGCTTGTTCCAGCCGGCGTCGCTCTCCTTGACGAGGCAGGAGCACTTGGTGTCGCGGATGACCTCGCCGCAGACGGCGCAGATGCCCTCGCAGTCCGGAGCGCAGAGGGGCTTGGCCGGAAAGGTCAGGTTCAGCTGCTCGAGGACCACGGCGCGCAGGTCGAGCTGGCGCCCGGCGTAGAACATCTGGTCGATCTTCTCGTCGGTCAGCTCCTCGGAGAGGCCGTCGATCTCCTCGGGGAGGTAGACGAGGTCGAACCGGCTGGCCACGGGGAACTCGAACGGGATCAGGCAGCGAGCGCAGACAAAGCTCAGCCGGGCCGACACCTGGCCCTGGACGCGGACCTCGTCGCCGATGAGGCGGACGGCCAGGTCGGCGTGAACGGGCTCGAGGAAGACGGCGTTCTCCTCGACCAGGTCCAGGCTCAGGAACTCGAAATCCCTGGACAGGACGAGTCCCTCGGCCGGAATCCGGTCGATATCGATGAGCGTGGTCGTGTCCAATGGATCTCCCTCGAAAAAATGTCGTCTTATTATACCAACTGGGCTTCCGATGTCAAATGGGCCGGGAGCGGGAGGGCGGGCTTGAAGACGGGCCCCGGACGAGTATAATGAGGGGGGAACCCCGGACATGGGCGGCTGCAACACGCGCGTCGACTACAAGGGGGAGGCCTACATCGTCCAGACCCAGGACAAGGGGCCCGCCGCCCCGTACGTCGAATCGCTGATCTACCGGTCCGGCCGCCTCCTGGCCACGAGGCGGACTCCCTACGCGGCCGCGCTCGACGAGCCCGGCGCGGCGGAGCGGATCGAGCGCCTGGTCGGGGAGCAGCACAAGGCGATCCTCGGGCAGATCGTCGAAGGCAGGTTCGACTGAGCCCGCCGCGGCTCTTCCTGATCGACGGGAACTCCCTTCTCTATCGCTCCTACTACGCCATCCGCGGCCTCTCCAACTCCGCGGGGGAGCCCACCGGCGCCGTCTACGGCTTCCTCGCCGCGCTCCGCAAGATCCTCGACGGGGAGAAGCCCGAATACCTGGGGGTCGTCTTCGACGTCAAGGGGCCGACCGTGCGTCACGAGGAGTACGCCGGCTACAAGGCCGCCCGCAAGCCCATGCCCGACGACCTGGCCGCCCAGGTCCCCAGGCTCAAGGAGGTCCTCCGGGCCCTGAGGGTCGCCACGGCCGAATACGCCCGCTACGAGGCCGACGACGTCCTGGCCACGCTGGCCGCCCGGGCGGCGGGCCGGGGCCTGCGCACCGTCATCGTCACCACCGACAAGGACCTCCTCCAGGTCGTCGACGGCTCGACCGCGGTCTGGAACCCGGCCAAGGAGACCCTCGTCGACGCCGGCAAGGTCGAGGAGCTCTTCGGCGTCCCGGCCGGGCAGGTCGTCGACGTCCTGGCCCTCTGGGGCGACCCCTCGGACAGCGTCCCCGGCGTCCCGGGCATCGGCGAGAAGACGGCCAAGTCCCTGGTCCGGGAATTCGGGTCCCTCGACGCCCTGCTCGCCGGCCTCGCGCGGGTCAAGAACCCCCGCGTCCGGGAGAGGATCGAGCGGAACCGGGAACTGCTCGACCTCAGCCGAAGGCTCGTCACCGTGGCCCGGGACCTGCCCGTCGAGCTCGACCTCGACCGCTACGCCGTCCAGGATCCCGACGAGCGGGAGACCGTGCGCCTCTTCGGGGAGCTCGAGTTCTCGTCCCTCCTGGCGGACTTCCTGAAAAAGCCGGGGCCCTCCGCAAAGACCTTCCGGACGATCTTCGACGAAGCGGAGCTCGAAGCCCTGGCCGGACGGATCCGCGCGGCCGGCGCGGTGGCCCTCGACACCGAGACCGACAGCGCCTCACCCACCCGGGCCCGCCTCGTGGGGCTGTCCTTCGCCCTCGTGCCGGGCGAGGCGTTCTACGTCCCCGTCGGGCACGACTACCTCGGCGCGCCGGCCCAAATCCCCAAAAAGCGGGCGCTCGAGATCCTCCGCCCGGTCCTCGAGGACGAGAAGGTCCTGAAGACCGGCCACAACGTCAAGTACGACCTGATCGTCCTCGAGCGGGAGGGCGTCCGCCTGGCCGGCCTGGACCGGGACACCATGGTCCTGTCCTATCTCCTCGAGCCGAACTGGGGCAAGCACGGCCTGGAGAGAACGGCCCTCCACTACCTCCGGGAGACCAAGACGCCCTTCGAGGACATCGTCGGCCGGGGCAAGAGCGCGCTGACGATGGACAAGGTCGCCGTGGAGACGGCCGCCCCGTATGCCTGCCAGGACGCCGCGCTGGCCCTGGGCCTCGGCGAGGTCCTCTGGGACAAGGTCCGGGCCAGGAAGCTCGACGGGCTCTACGAAAAGATCGAGCGCCCTCTCGTCGGCGTGCTGGCCGGCATGGAGGTTCAGGGGGTGCGCGTCGACCCGGGCGTCCTCAAGTCCATGTCCGCGGAGCTCGAGGGCGAGCTCCGGCGCCTCGAGAAGGAGATCCACGAGGGGGCGGGCGGGCCCTTCAACATCAACTCGCCCCGTCAGCTCGGCGAGGTCCTCTTCCACAAGCTCGGCCTGCCGGCCGCGCGGCGGACGAAGGTCACCAAGGGCTTTTCGACCTCCCTCGACGTCCTCGAGGAGCTGGCCGAGGTCCATCCCCTGGCCCGCAGCGTCCTCGACTACCGGCAGATGTCCAAGCTCAAGTCGACCTACGCCGACGCCCTGCCCCTGCTCATCGACCCGCGGACGGGCCGCATCCACACCTCCTACAACCAGACCGTGGCCTCCACCGGCCGCCTGTCGTCGAGCGATCCGAACCTCCAGAACATCCCGGCCCGGGGCCCCTGGGGGGCGCGCTTCCGCCGGGCCTTCGTCCCGGACGCGGGGCACGTCCTCCTCGCCGCCGATTACTCCCAGGTCGAGCTCCGGGTCCTGGCCCACCTCTCGGGCGACAAGGCCCTCGTCGCCACCTTCCTCGAGGACCGGGACGTCCACGAGGAGACCGCCCGGCTCGTCTTCGGCGAAGCGGCCGGGGAGGAGGCCCGGCGGCGGGCCAAGATCATCAACTTCAGCGTCATCTACGGGACGTCGGCCTTCTCCCTGGCCAAGGAGCTGGGGACGTCGGCCGGCGAGGCCCAGAAGTTCATCGACCGCTACTTCGCCGAGCGGCCCCAGGTCCGGGAGTATCTGGACGGGAGCGTCGAGGAGGCCCGAGAGCGGGGCTGGTCGGAGACGATCTTCGGCCGGCAGCGCCAGGTGCCCGAGCTGCGCATGCCCGACCGGGCCCTCCAGCAGGCCGGCCGGCGCATCGCCCTGAACAACCCCGTCCAGGGGTCCGCGGCCGACATCATCAAGGTGGCCATGCTCCGCGCCGCCGCGGCGCTCGAGCGCGCCCGGCTGCGGACGCGCATGATCCTCCAGGTCCACGACGAGCTGGTGTTCGAGGTCCCCGAGGGCGAGGAGAAAGAGGTCGGGCCCCTGGTCCGCGAGGCCATGGAGGGGGCGGCCGACCTGGCCGTCCCGCTCAAGGTCCGCCTCGGGTTCGGCCCGAGCTGGGCCGACGCGAAGTAG
>CAZFBC010000167.1:0-3448 GCA_964517245.1 uncultured Eubacteriales bacterium
CGTGGCCATGGCCCACTACGAGCTCCACGCCTGGTGCCTGCTCGTCCTCGGCTGGGTCATGGTGCCGTTCTACATGCGCTCGAAGGTCTTCACCATGCCCGAGTTCCTGGAGCGGCGCTTCTCGCCGGCCGCCCGGACGGTCCTGTCGGTCATCTCCCTGGTCGCCTACGTCCTGACCAAGCTGGCCGTCGGCATCTTCGCCGGCGGCATCGTCTTCAGCGTCCTCCTGCCCGAGCTCAGCCTGTTCGGGCTCGACAGCTTCTGGATCGGCTCCATCCTGGTCATCGTCGTCACCGGGCTCTACACCGTCATGGGCGGCCTCAAGGCGGTCGCCTACACCGAGGCCCTGCAGACGTTCGTCCTCGTCGTCGGCTCGGCCCTGGTGACCTTCTTCGGCCTCAAGGCCCTCGGCGGCTGGGGGGCGCTGCGGGAGATCGCCGGCTCGGAGATGTTCAACCTGTGGAAGCCGCTCGTCCCGGCCGGCATCGAGGGGACGTGGGCGCCGATCAAGGAGGCCGGCCGCATGGCCTGGTACTTCAACGACAACTACCCCTGGGTCGGCATGCTCTTCTGCGCGCCCATCATCGGCCTGTGGTACTGGTGCACGGACCAGTACATCGTCCAGCGCGTCCTCGGCGCGCCCGACCAGCGCCAGGCCCGCCGGGGCTCCATCGCCGCGGCCTTCCTCAAGCTCCTGCCCGTCTTCATCTTCATCATCCCCGGGATCATCGCCTTCGCCCTGGCCAAGAGCGGCCAGAGCGCCGCCCTCCAGAAGGAGCTCTTCCAGGGCGGGACCGAGCTTGTCCGGGCCAACGCCCAGGCGGCCTTCCCCATGCTCGTCGCCACCGTGCTGCCTCTCGGCATCCGGGGGCTGGTCGTCGCGGGTCTCCTGGCGGCGCTCATGAGTTCGCTGGCCGGGGCCTTCAACGCTTCCGCGACGCTCTTCACCATGGACTTCTACCAGCGCCTGCGGCCCAAGGTCACCCAGGAGCGCCTGGTCTGGATCGGCCGCGTCGCGACCGGGGTCATGGTCCTCGTCGGCCTGCTCTGGATCCCGGTCATCCGCGGCGGCCGCGGCCTCTACGACTACCTCCAGGGCGTCCAGTCCTACCTCGCCCCGCCCATCTTCGTCGTCTTCTTCTTCGGCGTCTTCTGGAAGCGCCTCAACGCCAAGGGCTGCCTGGCCGCCCTCGGCACGGGCTTCGCCCTGGGTCTCTTCCGCCTGGCCGTCGACACGCCGGTCAAGCTCATGAGCGGCTTCTCCTACGCCGAGGGCTCGTTCCTGTGGATCGTCAACCACGTCTTCTTCCAGTACTACAGCCTGATCATCTTCCTCGTCAGCGCCATGGTCATGGTCGCCGTCAGCTACCTGACGGAGAAGCCGGCCTACGAGAGGATCAGCGGCCTGACCTACGGCACGGTCACGGCCGAGCACCGGAAGGAGTCGCGGGCCAGCTGGGGCGCGGCCGACGTCGTCGCCTCGGCGATCGTCCTGGCCCTCATCCTCGCCGCCTACCTCTACTTCACGGGCTGAGGCGGGGCGGGAGCTCCGGTTGACGGGGCCGGCGGGGGCTTGGTATACTCAACGGCTCATGGCCAACGGCCGAATCCATTCCTTCCGGAGCGACTCATGAAGCGTCTTCTCCCGTCCTCGAAATCCGTCCTTTTCGTCCTCGTCCTCGCCCTGGCGCTCGCCGCGCCGGGCGGCCACGCCGCGGCGGCGAAAAAGCCCCTGAGCTACGACGCCTACGACGGCTGGCGCTCCATCCAGGGGACCCAGCTCTCGCGCGACGGGCGGTGGCTCGCCTACGCCCTCGTCCCCCAGGACGGGGACGGAGAGCTCGTCGTCCGCGACCTGAAGACGGACCGGGAGTACCGCGCCGCGCGCGGCGGCCGGCCCGTCGTCACCGCCGACGGCCGGTACGTCGTGTTCACGGTCGCCCCCGTCAAGGCCGACGTCGACCAGGCCAAGAAGGACAAGAAGAAGCCCGAGGAGCAGCCCAAGGCCGGCCTCGGCATCATGGACCTGGCCACGGGCGAGGTGACCGCGGTCGAGCGGGTCAAGAGCTTCAAGGTCCCCGAGGAATCCGGGGCCTTCGTCGCCTACCTGCTCGAGCCGCCGCTCAAGAAGCCGGAGGACAAGAAGGGGGAAACCGAGGCGAAGCCCGAGGCCAAACCCGAGATCAAGCCCGAGGCCGGGGCGCAGGAGCCGAAGGCGGACGAGCCTAAGAAAAAGGAAGAGAAGAAGAAGGAGCCCGGCACCGACCTCGTCGTCCGCGAGCTGGCCACGGGCAAGGAGACGACGATCGCCGAGGCCGCCGACTACGCGTGGAACGAGCCCGGCACCTGGCTGGCCTACGCCGTGTCGTCCAAGACCCCGGAGAACGACGGCGCCTTCGCCCTCGAGGCGGCGTCCGGCAGGACGGTCGCCCTGCTCAAGGGCCTGGGCAACTACAAGAACCTGACCTTCGACGAGAAGGGCGGGCAGCTCGCCTTCACCAGCGACCGCGACGACTACCAGGCCGAGAAGTCGGCCTCCAAGCTCTACCACTGGGCGGCGCCGGCCGCGGCCGCCGTCGAGCTCGTCCCGGCCCTGGCCAAGGGCTTCCCGGCCGGGATGGCCGTCGGCGAGAACGGACGGCTCCAGTTCTCCAAGGACGGCGGACGGCTGTTCTTCGGCATCGCCCCCGCCCCCAAGCCCGAGCCCAAGGACGCGCCCGAGCCCGTCAAGGTCGACATCTGGAACTGGAAGGACCCCTACCTCCAGCCCATGCAGAAGGCGCAGGCCGAGGAGGAGAAGAAGAGGACCCTGACGTGCGTCATGCATCTCGGGCCGAAGGAGAAGACGTTCGTCCGGCTGGCCACGGACGAGGTGCCCTCCATCGCCCTCTCCGAGGACGGCCGGACGGCGCTCGGCTCGTCCGACCTCCCCTACCGCCAGCTCGTCTCCTGGGACCAGGGCTACGAGGACGTCTACGTCGTCGACGTCGCGACCGGCGCGCGGAAGAAGATCCTCGAGAAGAGCGCCGGCGGGGCCCGCCTCTCCCCCGGCGGCGCCTGGTTCACCTATTACCGGAGCGACAGCGACGACTGGTTCGCCCACCGGATCGCCGACGGCCGGTCGTTCAACCTGACCTGGAAACTCGACGTCCGTTTCGCCGACGAGGAGCACGACTCGCCGGACGACCCGAGACCCTACGGCCTCGCCGGCTGGACCGACGGCGACAGGGCGGTGCTCGTCTACGACCGCTACGACATCTGGGAGATCTCGCCGGACGGCGCCAAGCGCCGGACGGTGACGAACGGCGCGGGCCGTCGCGACAAGCTCGTCTTCCGCCACGTCGCTCTCGACCCGGACAAAAAATCCATCCCGGCGAGCGGCCCGCTCGTCCTCGCGGTCTCGAATGAAAAGACCCGGGCGACCGGCTTCTATCGGCTCGACCTCGCC
>CAZFBC010000167.1:3548-5685 GCA_964517245.1 uncultured Eubacteriales bacterium
ATCAAGCCCGAGGATTTCGACCCGTCGAAGAAGTACCCGCTCATGGTCTACATCTACGAGACCCAGGCCGTGGGCCTCCACCGCTACTACGCGCCCTCGCCCGGCACGAGCATCAACTTCACGCGCTACGTCAGCAACGGCTACGTCGTCCTCAGCCCGGACATCGTCTACGAGATCGGCTACCCCGGGGCGAGCGCGCTCAAATGCGTCGTCCCGGCCGTCCACAAGGTCCTCGACATGGGCTTCGTCGACCCGGAGAGGGTCGGCATCCAGGGCCACAGCTGGGGCGGCTACCAGATCAGCCACCTCATCACCCAGACCGACATCTTCGCGGCCGTCCAGGCCGGGGCGTCGGTCACGAACATGACCAGCGCCTACGGCGGCATCCGCTGGGGCTCGGGCATGTCCCGGGCCTTCCAGTACGAGAAGACGCAAAGCCGCATCGGCGCACCGCTCTGGGACCGGACCCTGCAGTACCTCGAGAACTCGCCCCTCTTCTGGGTCGAGCGCGTCGACACGCCCTACCTCTCCATCCACAACGACGAGGACGACGCCGTGCCGTGGTACCAGGGCATCGAGTTCTTCTCGGCCCTGCGCCGGCTCGGGAAAGAGGCCTACATGTTCAACTACAACGGCGAGAAGCACGGCCTCCGCGAGCGCGGGAACCAGAAGCACTGGACCGTCCACCAGGACGAGTTCTTCGACCACTTCCTGCTGAACAGGCCGCGGCCGGACTGGATGGAGAAGGGGGTGCCGTACCTCGAGCGCGGCAAGAGGGACATCGACGCGCTCTTCAAGAAGCCGGAGGAAAAATGACTTTCCGACAGACGGGCTTGCTGTACCTGATCACGCTGGGGGTGTTCTTCCTCATCGACATGGTCTGGCTGGGCGTCGTGGCCAAGAATTTCTACCGGAAACATCTCGGCTACCTGATGGCGCCCAAGGTCGGCTGGCCGGCGGCCGTCCTGTTCTACCTGCTCTTCATCGCCGGCCTGGTCGTCTTCGCCGTGCGGCCGGCCCTGCTCCAGGGCGCGCCGCTCAAGGGGCTGCTTCTCGGCGCGTTCCTCGGCCTCGTCAGCTACGCGACCTACGACCTGACCAACCAGGCCACGGTCAGGGACTGGCCGGTCGTCGTCACGGCCGTCGACCTCGTCTGGGGGACGACGCTCGGCGGCGTCGTGTCGTGGCTGAGCGTCCTCGCCGGGCGCGGCCTGCTCAAGCTTTGAAGGCCCAGGCGATCATCTGGTCGTCCGGCGCCGCGAGGGGCCGGCCGTCCAGGCCGCCGCGGATGTCCCAGCGGGCGAAGCCGGCCGCCCGGAAGAGGAGCTCGAGCTCGAACCGGTAGACCCAGCGCTGGGACGTCGAGAATTTGTGGACGGCCGTCGGCCGCTCCGACGCGTCGATCTCCCAGATCTCCACCTCGGACGACTGCCGCTGGTTGACGACGTCCTTGGTCCGGTTGTCCCAGAGCTGGAGCTTCCCGCCGCCGGGGCGCGGCGCCTCGTGCTCGAGGACGGCTTTCCCCTCCGGCTCGGACCAGTAGGCCGGACCGGGATACGACATGTGGAGGACGAGCGCCCCGCCCGGCTCGAGGTGCTCGAGCGAGCGGCGCAGCGCGGCGATCTGGTCCTCGACCGTGGCGCAGTGGGCGAACCCGTTGAACCCGCAGAAGACGCGGGCGTAGCGCCGGCCGGTCGAAAAGTCCCGCATGTCGGCGACCTCGGCCCGGACGGCGAGCCCCTCGGCCGCGGCCCGGGCCTCGAGCCGGGCGATCATGGCCGGGCTCGAGTCGATGCCCTCGACCGGGACGCCGTCCCTGAGTATGGGCAGGAGCAGCCGGCCGGAGCCGCAGGCCAGCTCGAGCACCGGGCCGCCGGCGCCGCGGGCGACCTCGACCCAGAACGGCACGTCGAAGTCGAGCGAGTCGAAGAGCAGGTCGTAGAGCTCCGGCGCGTCGTAGGGGGACGGATTCTTCTGATCGGTCATCGGCATCCTCGTTCATTCATTTGTCTCGGATATCTTACTCTTTTTTTTGGTACTTCTCCCATCTGCGGGATCCGCTCTCGAGGCGGCGAGGGATTGTGCCTCGATGATCCCCGTCCGTGGAGGGGGGGCCCGCGGAGCGGGGGGAACCGGA
>CAZFBC010000168.1:0-5606 GCA_964517245.1 uncultured Eubacteriales bacterium
GCGGCCGTCCGGCTGCCCGCCGTCATCGGCGACCACATGGTCGTCCAGCAGGGCCGGCCCGTGGCGGTCTGGGGCTGGGCCGCGAAGAACGAAGCGGTCACGGTCCGCTTCGCGGGCCGGGAGGCGAAGACCGTGGCCGGGGCCGACGGCGCCTGGCGCGTCGTCTTCGACCCGCTCGAGGCCGGCGGCTCGCCGCTCGAGATCGTCGTCCGCGGCGCCGCGGGCCCCGAGCTCGTCGTCAAGGACGTCCTCGTCGGCGAGGTCTGGCTGTGCTCGGGCCAGTCCAACATGGAATGGGCCATGTCGTGGCTGCCGAACCCCGCGCCCGACATCATGCAGGCCGACAACCCGAACATGCGCCTCTTCCGCGTCCCGAAGAAGACCTCCGACCGGCCGCTCGACGACGTCGAAGCGCGCTGGGAGCCGTGCTCGCCCGACGCGGTCCGCGAGTTCTCGGCCGTCGCCTACCACTTCGGCCTCGAGCTCCACAAGCGGCTGGGCGTCCCGGTCGGCCTCGTCCAGTCGGCCTGGGGCGGGACGATGATCGAGCCCTGGACGCCGCCGGGCGGGTTCGCCGCCGTGCCCGAGCTCCTGCCCGTCCTCGACGCGCAGGTCGGGAAGTACGCCGCGTTCCGCGACGAGCTGGCCAAGGCGCTCCCGGTCTGGGAGACCTGGGTGCGCGACAGCCGCAAGGCGCTGGCCGCGAAGGCGCCGCTGCCGGTCGAGCCGGCCATGGGCTTCCCCGTGAACCCGTACGACAGCGCGCAGGCGCCGACGGCGCTCTACAACGCCATGATCCACCCGCTGACGCCCTTCCCCATCCGCGGCGCGATCTGGTACCAGGGCGAGGCCAACCGCAACGACGGCCCGCTCTACCGCAAGAAGATGGAGGCCCTGATCGCGGGCTGGCGGCTGGCCTGGAAGCAGAGCGACTTCCCCTTCTACTACGTCCAGCTCGCGCCCTTCAACTACGGCTACAGCCGCGAGACGCCGACGGTCGACATCCCCGACTTCCTGCGCCTGCCCCTGATCTGGGAGGCCCAAACGGAAGCGCTAACCATCCCCGATACGGGCATGGTCGTCGTCACGGATATCGCCGACCTCGGCAACATCCATCCGGCCAACAAGCGCGATGTCGGCTACCGGCTGTCGCTCTGGGCCCGGGCCAGGGCCTACGGCGAGAAGGCGATCGTCCCCTCGGGGCCGCTCTACAAGGGCGTGACCTTCGAGGGCAACCTGGCCCGGCTCGCGTTCGACCACGTCGGCGGCGGGCTCGTCTCGAACGACGGCCAGCCGCTCAAGTGGTTCGAGATCGCCGGCGAGGATCGGGTCTTCTACAAGGCCGAGGCCGAGGTCGCCGGGGACACGGTGGTCGCGTGGAGCCCGCGCGTCGCGGCGCCCAAGGCGGTCCGCTTCGGCTGGCACCAGCTGGCCGTGCCCAACCTGGCCAACCGCGAGGGCCTGCCCGCCTCGCCGTTCCGCACCGACCGCTGGTGATCAGATCGGGGACACGTACCCGGGGTACGTGTCCCCCTTTTTATTTCTTCCAGACCGGCAGGCCGCGGCCGGGGGTCCAGGGGGCGCCGGCGGCTTCCAGGTCCGCCTGGAGCTTCTTCAGGTCCACCTCGATCGCCTGGCGCATCTCCTCGAGGAGCGTCGCGAACCCGTCGGCCGCGATCTCGTAGCCGCGCCGCGCCGTCGCCGTGATCGGCCCGGTGGCGTCGAGCTGGGCCGAGACCCGGTCCATGAGCGACGGCGGCGCCGGCTCGCTGCGGCGCTGCCTCGTCCTGTCGCCCGTCAAAACGACGAGCCCGTCCCGGACGCGCTTCTCGATGGCCCCGGCCGCCGCGGCCAGCTTCGGGTCGGCCCCCGGCGTGTCGAGCAGGGCCTTCCCGATGTAGCGCAGGTTCGTCAGCGCGTCCTCGGCCGCCGCCGCCGTGCCCATCATGGCCCGCTGCAGCCCGCCCGCCTTCCTCTGGAAGGCCAGCAGCGCCGCCTTGTCCTTCTCCGGCAGGGCGGCCAGCCCGAGCGATTCGACCTCGAACGCCCGCGGCCCCGCGAGCGCCGTCGTCACGCCGCCGGCCGTCTTCTCCAGCGTCACCGTGAACCGCCCCGGCACGACGAACGGCCCGACCGGGGGGCGCTCCCACGACTCGCGCCGCGCCGCCTCGAGCGACGTCGGCTCGACGGCCGGGTAGCGCAGGTCCCACGCCACTCTGTGCAGGCCCTTCCCCGCCGGCCCCGTGACGCGCCGCACGACCTGCCCGGCCTCGTCCGCGACCGTCAGCACGACGACCGGCTTCTCCTCGCGCTCCTCCTCCCTCAGCGCGTCCCAGCCCGGGAACGGCACCGGCTTGCCCTCCTTCACCAGCCGGGCCTCGGCCTCCCGCCGCGCCTCGGCCGCGCTCTTGAGCCCGTCCTTCAGCCAATATGTGAACACCGCCCCGAACGGCGGGTTCGGCGCCACGAAAAAGGTCTCGCCGAAACAGCCCTTCTCGTCCGAGTCGATCGGCCGCCGCGGCACGTACTGCAGCGCCGTCTTCACCGGGAAGAGCGCCGCCTCCTTCTCGAGCGCCGCCCCGTCCGCCATCTCCCGCAGCGGCGAATAGTCGTCGAGGATGAAGAAGCCGCGCCCGAACGACGCGCCCACCAGGTCGCTCTCCCGCTCGTGCACCTCGATGTCGCGGAACGGGATGGTCGGCACGCCGCCGTCGCCCCCGCCCGCCAGCCGCCGCCAGGCCTTCCCGCCGTCGAGCGTGACGTAGATCCCGAACTCGGTCCCGGCGAACAGCAGCTCCCTCCGGACGTGGTCCTGGGCCACCGCCCACACGATCGTCCTCTGCGGCAGCCCGCCCGCGATGTTCCGCCACGTCCGCCCCCGGTCGGCGCTCACCAGCAGGTACGGCTTGTAGTCGCCCGTCTTGTGGTTGTCGACCGCCGCGTAGACCGTGTCGCGGTCGTGCTTGGAGGCCGCGATGTCGTTGACGAAGAAGCCCTCCGGCACCCCCGCTCCCCCCGCCACCCGCTCCGTCCCCGCCTTCCGCCAGCTCTTCCCGCCGTCCTCGGTCACCTGGATCAGCCCGTCGTCGGTCCCCGCGTAGATCAGCCCCTCGACGAGGCGCGACTCGCTGAGCGCCGTCACCGTCCCGAACTGCGACATGGCCCCGTGGTCCCACAGCCCGTCGACGCTCCACCGCCTGCCCATGATCGGCTGTTCCAGCCGGCTGATGCCCCGCGTCAGGTCGGGGCTGATCCGCGTCCACGAATCGCCCCGGTCGTCGCTCCGCCACACGAACTGCCCGGCGTAATAGATCCGCGTGTGCGCGTGCGGGCTGACGATGACCGGCGAGTCCCAGTTGAACCTGAGCGGCGGGTCGCCCGGCTCCGCCCTCGGGCTGACGTACACCGTCTCGTGGCTCCTCTTGTCGTAGCGCAGCAGGTTGCCCTCCTGCCACTCGAGGTAGATCGTGTCCGGGTCCTCGGGGTCGACGGCGCTGGCGTACCCGTCCGCGCCGTACGTGATCGTCCAGTCGCAGTTCGATATCCCGTTCCCGTTCGGCGTCCGCGACGGCCCGAGCTGGCTGCCGTTGTCCTGCGTCCCCCCGTGCACGTTGTAGAAGGGGAGGGCGTTGTCGAGGGCCAGCTTGTAGATCTGCGTCACCGGCAGGTTCTCGAAGAAGCGCCAGGTCGCCCCGCCGTCGAACGTCTCGTAGACGCCGCCGTCGCTCCCGTTCAGGATGTACCCCGGCTCGCCCTTGACGAAGGCCATGGCGTGGTTGTCGCCGTGCTTGTTCTTCTCGTCGACGCGCCGCCACGTCTTCCCGCCGTCGTCGGTCACCCGCAGGCCCGGGTCCATCTGGTAGACGCGGTCGAAGCGGTTGGGGTCGGCGAAGATCTCCTGGTAGTAGTGCGGCCCCGTCCCGCCGCTGATGTAGCTGCTCCGCTTCTCCCAGCTCTCGCCCCGGTCCGCGGACCGGTAGAAGCCCTTCTCCTCCGGCCCGGCCTCGACCGTGGCGTAGACGACGCGCGGGTCGATCGGCGAGACGGCCAGCCCGATCTTGCCGCAGTCGCCCTTGGGCAGGCCGACCGCGAGCCGGCGCCAGGTCTTGCCGGCGTCCCCGCTCTTCCAGATCCCCGACTCGGGCCCGCCGCCCATGAACGCGGCGACGCTCCGCCTCCTCTGGTACGCCGCGGCGTAGAGCGTGTCGGGGTCCTCCGGGTCGAATTCCGCCGAGGTGACGCCCGTGTCCTTCGAGATCTCGAGCGCGAGCGTCCAGCTCCGGCCGCCGTCTGTCGTCTTGTACAGGCCGCGCTCCCCGCCCGCCGACCAGAGCGGCCCCTCGGCCGCGACGTAGACGACGTCCGGGTCGCGCGGGTCGACCAGGATCCGCCCGATGTGCTCCGACCGCGCCAGGCCCGTGTTGGTCCAGGTCTTGCCGCCGTTGAGGCTCTTGTAGACGCCGTCGCCGAACCCGACGTGGCGGCCGCTGACGTTCTCGCCCGTGCCCACCCAGACGGTGTCGGGGTTCGACGGGTCGAGCGCGACGCAGCCGATCGAGTACGAGGCCTGGGCGTCGAAGACGGGCGTCCAGGTCGTGCCGGCGTTCTCGGTCTTCCACAGGCCGCCCGACCCGACGGCGACGTACCAGGTGTGCCGCTTCAGGGGGTGGATGGCGATGTCGCCGATGCGGCCCGACATGATGGCCGGACCGATGTTGCGGAAGGCCAGGCCGGCGAAGGGCTCGGGCGCGGCCGCCTGCGGCGCGGCCTGCGGCGCGCTCTGGGCTGCGGCCCCAATGGCCAGGGCGATGACGACGGCGACGGCGACGGCGACGGGCGATCTCTTCATGGGAACCTCCTCTCGGGCGGAAACCGATTATGGCCCGTCCCCGAGGGGCATTTCAAGTGAGAAATTGGGGAATAGGTATCATGTCCCCCATTTAAAACCCGCCGGCGGCGCCGCCGTATTTACCCTTGCGGGGCCTTGCTTTTTAACCCTCGGGCCCGTATTGTTAGGGACGGACCGCCGCAGGTCCGAAGGAGGAACACATGGGTGCATTCGTTTTCCTGCTCGTCATCATCGTCGCCGTCGCCATCATGGCCATCGGCATCTACAACAGCCTGGTCACCCTGCGCAACCGCTGCGACAACGGCTGGTCCCAGATCGACGTCCAGCTGCGACGGCGCTACGACCTCATCCCCAACCTGGTCGAGACCGTCAAGGGCTACGCCAAGCACGAGACCGGCGTCTTCGAGAAGGTCACCCAGGCCCGGGCCGCGGCCGTCAACGCCCAGACCGTCAAGGACCAGGGCCAGGCCGAGAACGTCCTGACCGGGGCCCTGAAGTCCCTGTTCGCCGTGGCCGAGGCCTACCCCGACCTCAAGGCCAACCAGAACTTCCTGATGCTCCAGGAGGAGCTGGCCGGGACCGAGAGCAAGGTCGCCTACGCCCGGCAGTTCTACAACGACGTCGTCATGAAGTTCAACATGCGCCAGCAGGTGTTCCCCTCGAACATCATCGCCAACATGTTCGGCTTCAAGGAACGGGAATACTTCCAGATCGAAGACGAGATCGCCAAGGGCCCCGTCAAGGTCCAGTTCTAAAC
>CAZFBC010000169.1:0-5048 GCA_964517245.1 uncultured Eubacteriales bacterium
CGAGGCAGGCTTCGACCAGGAGCTTCTCCTTGAACGGGTCGCCGACCTGGACGTTCGGCCGCTTGTGCTCCGTGTCCCTGCCGAACTCGGCCGAGGCCATGGTCGCGCCGTGGATGCCGTCGCGGCCGGTCTTGGCCCCGACGTAGAGGACCTTGTTGCCGGCGCCCTCGGCCCTGGCGTAGAAGACCTTGTCCCTGTCGGCCAGGCCGAGGCAGAAGACGTTGACCAGCGGGTTGAGGTTGTAGCAGGGGTCGAACGAGACCTCGCCGCCCACCGTCGGCACGCCGAAGGCGTTCCCGTAGCCGGAGATGCCGGAGACGACGCCCTCCATGACCGACCGGTTCTTCGGGTCGCCGGGCGGGCCGAAGCGCAGGGAGTCGAGCACGGCTATGGGCCGCGCGCCCATGGTGAAGATGTCGCGCAGGATGCCGCCGACGCCGGTCGCCGCGCCCTGGTAGGGCTCGATGTAGGAGGGGTGGTTGTGCGACTCGATCTTGAAGACGACGACCCGCCCGTCGCCGATGTCGAGGACGCCGGCGTTCTCGCCCGGGCCCTGGACGACGTGCCGGCCCTCGGTCGGCAGCCTCTTGAGGTGGACCCGCGAGCTCTTGTAGCCGCAGTGCTCGGACCACATGACCGAGAAGATGCCGAGCTCGGTCAGGTTGGGCTCCTTGCCGATGAGCTCGACGATGAGCCGGTATTCGTCTTGGGTGAGGTTATGCCGGTCGAGGACGGCTTGGTCAATCATGGCGGGCCTTTATCCGGTCGGCGGTCCGGCGCGGCGCCCGGCCGCGCTCGAGGCTGAGGAGGAGGGAGTCGAAGAGGACCCGGCCGTCCTCGCTCCCGAGCAGGGCCTCGGAGGCCCGCTCCGGGTGGGGCATCAGGCCGAGGACGTTGCCCGCCTCGTTCCTGACGCCGGCGATGTTGTTCATGGAGCCGTTGACGTTGGCCTCGGCGGTGACGTTCCCGTCGGCGTCGCAGTAGCGGAAGACGACCTGCCCGCGACGCTCGATGTCCTTGAGGGCGCGGGCCGGGGCGTAGTAGTTGCCGTCGAAGTGGGCGATGGGGACGCGCAGGACCCGGCCCTTCCGGGCCGCCCGGGTGAAGTCCGTCGCGGCGCTCTCGACCCGGATGTGGACGTGTTGGCAGAGGAACTTGAGGTCCTTGTTGCGGAGCATGGCCCCGGGCAGGAGGCCGAGCTCGAGCAGGATCTGGAAGCCGTTGCAGATGCCGAGGACGCGGCCGCCTTGCCGGGCGAAGGCCTTGACCTCCTGCATGAGAGGGGAGAAGCGGGCGATGGCGCCCGAGCGGAGGTAGTCGCCGTAGGAGAACCCGCCGGGCAGGACGACGCAGTCGACGCCCTGGAGGTCGTGGTCCTTGTGCCAGAGCATGACGGTCGGCCGCCGCATGACGCGGCTCAGGACGTGGTAGGTGTCGAAATCGCAGTTGGAGCCGGGGAATTGGACGACGCCGAACTTCATCGCGGTGACTTTCAACGGCCCTTGAGGATGTCCCAGTCGAACTTCTCGATGATGGGGTTGGCCAGGACGCGGCGGGCGATCTCGGGGACGAGCGCCTCGGCCTCCTTCCGGGTCGTCCCCTCGAGGTCGAGCTCGAACACCTTCCCCTGGCGGACGTCCGCGACGGCGGCGTAGCCCATGGTGTGGAGGGCGTTCTTGACGGTCTGTCCCTGCGGGTCGAGGACGCTGTCCTTGAACGAGACGAGGATCCTAACTCTCATGGCGGAAAACCCTTTCGAAGATGGTGTCGATCTTGGCCAGGTACGGGTCCAGGGAGAAGCAGCGGCCGATCTCCTCCGGGCCCAGGACGCGGGTGACGTCCGGGTCGGCGGCGACGAGGGCCCGGAAGTCCAGCCCGTCCTCCCAGGCCTTGAGGCTGATGCGCTGGACGACCTGGTAGGCCTCCTCGCGGGAGACGCCCTCGCGGGTCAGGGCCAGGAGGACGCTCTGGGAGAAGATGAGGCCCCGGGTGGCGTCGACGTTGGCCCTCATGCGGTCGCGGTGGACGACCCAGTTGGCGACGATGTCGTGGGCGTCGGCCAGGAGGAAATCGGTCAGGATGAACGAGTCCGGGAAGACGATGCGCTCGGCCGAGGAGTGGGAGATGTCGCGCTCGTGCCAGAGGACGATGTTCTCCAGCCCGACCTGGGCGTTGGCCCGGACCAGGCGGGCCAGGCCCGAGATCCTCTCGGAGCGGACGGGGTTCTTCTTGTGGGGCATGGACGACGAGCCCTTCTGCCCCTTGGTGAAGGGCTCCTCGACCTCGAGGACCTCGGTCCTCTGGAGGTGGCGGATCTCGACGGCGAACTTCTCGACGGACGTGGCCAGCATCGCCAGGGCCGAGAGGACCTCGGCGTGGCGGTCCCGCTGGAGGACCTGCGTCGAGACCTTGGCCGGGGCCAGCTTGAGCTTCCGCAGGGCGATCGTCTCGACCCGAGGGTCGAGGTGGATGTAGGTCCCCACGGAGCCGGAGATCCGGCCGACGGAGATCGTCCGCAGGGCGCTCTCCAGCCGGACGATGTGACGGCCGACCTCCTCGTGCCAGACGAGGAGCTTGAAGCCGAAGGTCACCGGCTCGGCGTGGACGCCGTGCGTCCGGCCGATGCAGACCGTCCGGCGGTGCCTGAGGGCCTGGCGCTTGAGCAGGCGGCGGAAAGCGCGGAGGTCGGCCAGGACGCTTTCGAGCGACTCCTTGATGAGCAGGGACAGGGCCGTATCGACGACGTCGTAGGACGTCAGCCCGAGATGGATGTAGCGCGACGCGGGGCCGACCTTCTCGGCGACCGAGGTCAGGAAGGCGATGATGTCGTGCTTGACGACCCGCTCGACGGCGTCGATGCGGTCCACGGAGAAGCCGGCCCGGGACCGGATCGTCCGGAGGGCGGGGGCGGGGATCTTCCCGAGCCGGGCCCAGGCCTCGCAGACGGCCAGCTCGACGTCCAGCCACTTGCCGTACCTGTTCGCCTCGGCCCAGATCGCTCCCATCGCGGGGCGGGTGTAGCGTTCGATCATGGCGCATCAGCCTTTCGTGGAGTAAGCGTGATGATAACAGCAGGGCCGAGGGGTTGTCAACGAAACGGCCCGTCTTCAAAGGATCCGGTATAATGTCCGTCTAAAGGAGTGAGGACGTGATGGATGAACGCCCGGACGAGCGTCTCGTGGAGGAGGCCCGGAGCGGCGGCCGCGAGGCCTTCGCCGAGCTCGTCCGGCGCCACGAGCGCCGGGTCTACGGCGTCGTCTTCCGGATGGCCGGCAACGCCTCGGACGCCGACGATCTGGCCCAGGAGGTCTTCATGACGGCGTGGCGGGCGGTCGGCTCGTTCCGGCAGGGCTCGGCCTTCTCCACCTGGCTCTACCGGATCGCCGTCAACACGGCCCTGACCTGGCTCAGGAAGAGGGGCCGCGAGAGGAGCCGGGTCCCGTTCGACGAGGGGCTGGCCGTTCCCGGTCAGGCCGGCGGCCCGGCGGGCTCGCCCGAGTCGAGGTCGGCCCGCAACGAGCTCCGGGGCCGCCTGGACGAGGCTGTCGCTTCGCTTCCGGAGCACTTCCGGGCGGCCTTCGCCCTGGTCGCCGGCGAGGGCTTCAGCCACGCCGAAGCGGCCCGGGTCCTCGGCTGCTCGGAGAACACGGTGTCGTGGAGGATGCACAAGGCCCGCAAGCTCCTCCAGGCCCGCTTGAAGCCCTATTTGGAGGAGGCCCGATCATGAGATGCGGAACGGCGCGCAGGAGGATCTCGGACGATCTCGACGGCGCCCTCGACCCCCGCCGCAGGAGCCGGCTCGAGGCCCACCTGCGGTCGTGCGCCGCCTGCCGGGCCTCGCGGGACGCCCTGGCCCGCCTTCAGGCCGCGGCGGGCCCGTCCCCCGGCCGGACTCCCGAAGACTGGGCCGCGTTCGAGCGGCGGATCGCCTCGAGGCTCGACGACGCCGGCCCGGGCCGGGCGCCCGTTCGGGTCCGCCGCCGGTGGGTCTGGGCGGCCGCCGGCGCCGGGCTGGCCCTGGCGGTCGCCGGGACGGTCTGGTACGCGGCGTCCCGCCCCGGAACGGCCCTGACGACGGCCTGGATGCCCGCGGAGGACGTCCTCGTCCCCCTCATCGAGGAAGCCGAGGCCGACCCCGAGCTCGGACGGGACATCGAACGGGCCGTCCTGGACTCGATCGACGATCTGCTGCCGGTCCCGGACCCGGACGCCGCCGCCATTCAGGCCGGCGATCCGCTCTTCTGGGAGGGCTTGAGCGAGGACGAGCTTCGCTTCATCGCTTCGGAGCTGGAGGCCGAGAACGGCCTTGGAGGTGCGCAATGACCATGAGAACCTGGCCGGTCGCCGCCGTCGTCCTGACCCTCGCGCTGGGAGGCCGGCCCGCCGCCGCCGCCCCCCAGGCCGCCCCCCAGGCCGCGACCCGGGGCGAGCCCCAGGCGAGGATGATGCTCCGGGAGAGGATCAGCGACCTTTATCTCCTCCGGCTGACCCGGGCCCTCGAGCTCACGGAGGAGCAGACCGCCCGCGTCTACCCCCTGCTGACCAGGGCCGAGAGGGAGAAGGCCGTCCTCCAGCGTCAGATGAGCCTCGATCTGAGGGACCTCCGGGCCGAGCTGGCCGGGCCCCGGCCGGAGGAGGGGACCGTCCTCGAGCTCGTCGCCCGGGTCGTCGGGGCCCGCCGGGAGATCCGGCGGAAGGATGACCAGGCCGAGGCGCTCCTAGAGGGCGTCCTGACCCCCGTCCAGCGGGCCCGCTACCTCGTTTTCACGGTCGATTTCCTGAGGTCCGTCGGGGAGGGCCTGGAGAGGGCCAGGGGCCGCCGGAGAGAGATGAAAAGATCCCCTTGACAAGGATCGCATTTTCCTCTAGCATAGCCATGGCCGTTCTGTATATTTCAGATTAAATCTCTGAAAAAAAGAACACATTCGAGCTCGAGGAGAGAAAGTTTTTCTTTTTTTCCGTCTCCTTATTCACAGTTTCCCCTTTTTTCGAGCGGGTTCAGCGAGAAGGACCGATAGGGCACGCCAGCGTAGCTCAGCAGGTAGAGC
>CAZFBC010000169.1:5058-5570 GCA_964517245.1 uncultured Eubacteriales bacterium
AATCGAGCTCGAGGAGAGAGGCTTTTTCTATTTTTCCCCCATTTTTTGTTTTTTCAGGATCGGATAAAGTCGTTCGGCGAGATCGGTTGAGGCGAGGCCAGCGTAGCTCAGCAGGTAGAGCGGCTGATTTGTAATCAGCGGGTCAGGGGTTCGAGTCCCTTCGCTGGCTCAGGAGAGGCGAACGGGCGCTTGCGGACCCCGGAGGAGAGGGACGCCGGGCCGATCGAGGGCAACGACGATGCATGTGAACGCGGGCAGGTTCCAGAGTGGCCAAATGGGACGGGCTGTAAACCCGTTGCGGAAACGCTTCGGAGGTTCGAATCCTTCCCTGCCCATTCCTTCGTCCGCGGGAATAGCTCAGTTGGTAGAGCGTCAGCCTTCCAAGCTGAACGTCGCGGGTTCGAGTCCCGTTTCCCGCTCTTGTTCGAAGTTGACGGGCCCAAGTAGCTCAGTTGGTAGAGCACGTCCTTGGTAAGGACGGGGTCACCAGTTCAATTCTGGTCTTGGGCTTT
>CAZFBC010000170.1:0-5548 GCA_964517245.1 uncultured Eubacteriales bacterium
TCGACCACTGGTGGCCGTCGGCGCTGAGGATGCCGCTGCAGTAGGTGTTGTCGAGGAGGACGAACTCGCGGACGAGCTTGTGCTGGTTGGGGGTCACCCGCTCGCCGAAGATGCAGAGCGACGGGTCGCCGTTGCCCGCGCCGACGTCGCCCAGGACCTGGTCGTAGGTCCGGTTCTCCTTGATGACGTAGACGACGTGCCTGAAGACGCTCGGCTCGCCGATGCGCTCGGGCACGGGCCGGGCTGGCTGGCCGGGGCGGGGCGGCCGGGCCGCCTCGTCGATGCGCTCGCGGCGGTAGTTGTCGTAGACGACTGACGAGAGGCGCTTGAGGTCGCGCTTCCCGGGGACCGGGACGAGGGAGACCGAGCCGTGATAGTGGTGGGTGTTGAGGCCGGGCGCCCCGGTCGGCCTGTAGACCTGGGGCTCGACGGCGTGGCCCTTGATGTTGGCGACGGCGATCGTCCTCCGGCCCGCGTCGTAGGCCAGGGCCCCGGGGAACCAGCCGGCGGGGATGAGGCCCCTGAGGCGCGACCGCTGCCGGCGCGGGGCGAACGCGACCACGCCGACGGCGTTCTGGGTGCCGTTGGCGACGTAGAGGGTCCGGCCGTCCGGCGCGAAGGCCAGGGCGTTCGGCGAGGCGCCGAAGAGGTCGGCCGGGCCGGCCTTGGCCCAGACCGTCTCCACCACGGCGTCGGTCGAGGTGTCGATGACGCTGAGGTTGTCGGCGGCGGCGTTGGCGCAGACGAGGTGGCGGCCGTCCGGGGAGAGGGCCAGGGCCGAGGCGTGCAGATGGACCATGATCTCCGTCTTGAGCGCGCCGGCGGCGAGGTCGACGACGCTGACCGCGCCCTCGGAGGCGCTGCGCCGGACCGGGTCGACCCGCACGACCGTGCCCCGGCCGGCCGGCCCGACGCGGTCGTCCGGTCCCGGGCGGCGGCCGCCCCAGTTGCTGACGTAGGCCTTGCCGCGCGCCAGGACGACGTCGAAGGGCGCGACGCCGACGTCGAACGTCCGCCGGAGCTCGCCGGTGGCCGTTTCGATCTCGAGGAGGCGGTTGGAGAGGTTGCCGCAGACGTAGAGCCGCCCGCCGTCCTCGGTCAGGGCGAGCCCGGCCGGGATCTCCTCCTCGCGCCGCGGCGCGCCGGCCGGCGGCAGGGGGATGGTGCGGTCCGCGGCGACGGCGCCGTCCGCGCCGACCTTGAAGACCTTGACGCTGCCGTTGACGTTGCTCAGGTAGATGCGGCGGCCGCCGGGCGCGAAGACGAGGCCGGTGTAGCTCAGCTGGCCCTTGTCGTCCGGCTCGAGGATGTTGTCGGATGCGGCCTCGGGGCCGGGCGCGTTCGGGGCCTCGGCGGGCAGGGCCACCCGCTGCCGGACCTCGCCCGTGGCCGGGTCGAGGACGACGAGCTCGTGGGTCTTCCCGGCGACGACGAGGAGCCGGCCGTCGGGGGAGAGGGCGATCGCCTGCGGCCTCATCCCCGGCAGGGGCACCTGGATGCCGGCGGGGGTCACGACCTGGTTGACCGGGACGACCGTCCGGCCCGCCTCCTTGACGCCCACCGTCTCGGTGTCGGGCGGAGCGGGGGGCTCGTTTTTGCAGGCCGGCGCGACGGCGAAAAAGAGGATGGCCGCGGCGACGGCCGCCGCGGCGCGGAGGGTCCGGTCAGGCATGGGGCGCTCCTATTTGATCAGGCGCTTTCTCATCATCCGGATGGAGGCCGTGAAGACGACGGCCGCCAGCGCGACGAGCCCGGCGAAGCTCCAGCCGAGCCCGGGGGCGGGCTCGCCCGTGAAGACCGCCCGCGAGATGCGGACGGCGTGGGTCAGGGGCATGAACCCGGCCAGCGTCTTCATCCAGCCGGGGAAGTTGTCGAGCGGGAAGAAGACGCCCGAGAAGAACATCATGGGCGTGATGACGAGCTCGGTGTAATAGCTGAAGAAATCGAAGCTCGGCGCGACCGAGGTGACGATCATGGCCAGGGAGCCGAAGAGGACGCCGATGAAGACCATGAAGGCGAGGAGGACGGCGAAGCGCCACGGCGAGGCCGGGGCGACGCCCATGAAGAGGGCGACGGTCATCATCAGCGTGCCGCTGACGAGCCCGCGGAAAGACCCCCAGAGGATGTCCCCGGCCACGGCATCGCCGGCGGAGACCGGGGTGGCGATGAGCGAGTCGTAGACCTTCTCGTGGACGATCTTGACGTAGGTCCCGTAGAGGCACTCGAACGACGCGGACATCATGACGGCGGTGGCCAGGACGCCGGGGACGAGGAAGTGGAGGTAGGGCTTGCCGCCGAAGGCGCCCATGTAGGCGCCCATCCCGATGCCGAAGGTGACGAGGTAGAACAGGGGCTCGACCAGGCTGACGAGGAAGGTCGGGACGACGAACCGCTTGTAGGAGTAGAGGTTGCGGAGGAAGACGTACGCCACCCGGTAGGACAGGCTCATTCGTGGAGGCTCCGGCCGGTCAGCTTGAGGAAGACGTCCTCGAGCGTCGCCGGCCTGTTGAGCGTGTTGGGCAGGTCGAGCTCGAGGAGCTTGCGCATCATGGAGTGGCCGTCCCGGCAGTAGAAGTAGAGGGTGTCGCCGACCCGCTCGTGGGCGCAGGGAAAGGCGGCGAGGTGGGCGAGGAGGCGGGCGTCCTCCTCCGGCGGGACGCGGACCTCGACGACCTCGCGGCCGATCTCCTCGTCGACGAGCCGGGAGGGCGTCCCTTCCTTGAGGATCCGGCCCTGGTCCATGACGACGATGCGGTCGCAGAGCTGCTGGGCCTCCTCCATGTACTGGGTCGTCAGGACGATGGTCGCCCCCTGGGTCTTGAGCTGCCGCAGGCGCTGCCAGATGAGGTGGCGGGCCTGGGGATCGAGCCCGGTCGTCGGCTCGTCGGCGACGATGAGCCGGGGCCGGTTGAGGAGGGCCCGGGCGATGAGCAGGCGCCGCTTCATGCCCGTCGACAGCTCCGAGATCTTGCTCCCGGCCTTGGCCTCGAGCTCGACGAAGCGCAGGAGCTCGGCGATGCGGGGCCTGGCCTCCCGGCGGCCGATGTCGAAGAACCGGGCGAAGATGACCAGGTTCTCGAAGACCGTGAGGTCGTTGTCGAGGTTGATCTCCTGGGGGATGACCCCGGTCATCTTCCTCACCGCGCGGGTGCCGATGGCCGCGGGGAGCCCGGCGACCGTGAGCGTCCCCGAGGTCACGGGGGAGACGCAGTGGATCATGCGGACGGTCGTCGTCTTGCCCGCGCCGTTGGGGCCGAGGAAGCCGAAGCACTCGCCCTCGCGGATCTCGAAGTCGATGCCGGCGACGGCGGCGAGGTCGCCGTACCGCTTGGTCAGTCCCGCGGCCGCGACGAGGATGCCCATGGTCCGCCGCTCACATGCTCTCGAGCAGGGCCTTGAACCTCGGGTGGCTGCGCAGGGGGTCGAGGTCGCCGTCGTGCTCGTACCAGCCCTTCTGGAGGAGCCCGCCGGCGGCGGCCCGCTCCAGGCAGTCGACCGCCTCCTCGACGTCGCCGGCCAGGGAGTGGATGCAGCCGAGATTGTAGAGGAGCATCGGATCGTCGGGGTCGATCCGGCGGGCCTGGCGGGCCCACTCGAGGCCCTTCCCCTTCTCGCCGAGGGCGACCAGGCCGTTGGCGCCCATGTAGAGGGCCCGGGCGTCGTCGGGGTGGAGGTCGATGTGGCGCTCGACCAGGGCCACGCCGCGCTCGCGGGCGGCCCGGGCGTCCTCGCGGCGGCCCAGCTCGTCGTAGATGTTGCCGACGAGCAGCGGGGCGTAGAAGTCCTCGGGACGGACCCGCATGGCCTCCTCGTAGAGGGAGGCCGCCTTGGCCAGGTCGCCGCCGGCGAAGACGTGGCGGGCGTAGAAGTACCAGGCCTCGAACAGGGCGGGGTCGAGCCGGATGGCCGTCTCGAAGGCGGCCCGGGCCTCGTCCTTGCGGGGGCCCAGGGACAGGGCCACGGCGTACGAGGCCTGGGCGTGGGCCGATTCGGGGGCCAGCTCGACGGCCCGGCGGCCGGCGGCCTCGGCCTGGTTCCGGGCGGCGTCCTGGCGCCCGCCGTTGAGGTAGATGTAGGACCAGCAGTCGGCCAGCCCGGCGTGGGCCAGGGCGTAGTCGGGGTCGAGCTCGATCGCCCGGGAGAAGAGCTGCAGGGCGAACTCCATGTCGTGGCGCCCGTAGCGGTAGTAGAAGCTCCGCCCCCGGAGGTAGTAGTCGTAGGCCTGGACGTGGCTGGTCGGGACCTCGGCCAGGGCCCCCTTCTCGCCGGGGCTGAGCGTCACGCGGAGGGCCCGGACGACGTTGCGGGCGATCTCCTGCTGGATGGCGAAGACGTCGCGCAGCTCCCGGTCGTAGGACTCCGACCAGAGGTGGTAGCCGCGGGCGGCCTCGACGAGCTGGACCGTGATCCTCAGGCGGTTCTCGGACTTGCGGACGCTGCCCTCGAGCACGGTCTCGACGCGGAGCCGGTTGCCGACCTCGCGGAGGTCGGCCGCCCCTTCCCGGAACTGGAACGAGCCGGTGCGCGAGGCGACGCGCAGCCCCCGGACGCGGCACAGGGCGTTGATGATCTCCTCGGCGATGCCCTCGCAGAAGTAGCCCTCGTCCTTCTCCCGGCTCATGTCGACGAAGGGCAGGACGGCGATCGAGGGGACGCCGGCGTCGCGGCCCGCGGCCGCGTCCTGGCGGAGCGTCTCCAGCTCCTCCCGGAGGTCGCGGGCCGAGGCCATGCGGAAGCGGGGCTCCTTCTCGAGGCAGCGGTGGAGGATGCGGTCGAGGGGGCGGGGCAGCCGGGGATTGATCTCCACGGCCGACCGGGGCTCGTCCTTGAGCATCCCGGCGATCGTCTCGGGCCCGGTCCGGCCGCCGAAGGGGTGCCGGCCCGTCGCCCACTCGAACAGGACGACGCCGAGCGAGAAGAGGTCGGTGCGGTGGTCGAGCGGCTGGCTTCGCAGCTGCTCGGGGGACATGTAGGCGATGGTCCCGGCGAAATCGGCGTCGAGGGTGGCCGTCGATCCTTCCTCCCGGGCCAGCAGGCGGGGCAGCGGCAGGAGGATGCGGGCCAGGCCGAAGTCGAGGATCTTGAGCGCGCCCGTCGCGTCGATCATGATGTTCGGGGGCTTGAGGTCGCGGTGGATGATGCCGCGGGCGTGGGCGGCGGCCACGGCGTCGACGAGCGGCAGGGCGACCTCGAGGAAGCGCTCGAGGTCGACGCCGCCGGGCTCGACGAGCCTCGACAGCGGCTGGCCGTCGACGTACTCCATGATGAAGAAGCTCGTGCCCTCGGCCTCGCCGAGGGCGAAGATGGTGACGATGTTGGGGTGGCTCAGCGCGGCGACGGCCTTGGCCTCGCGCTCGAAGAAGGCCCGGCGCTCGGGGTCGTCGACGGCCCCGCCGGGCAGGAACTTGACGGCCACGTCGCGGTCGAGCTTGAGGTCGCGGGCCTTCCAGACGACGCCCATGCCGCCCTCGCCGAGCTTCTCGACGAGGCGGTAGTTGCCGAGCACGAGGCCTTTTTCGGGGTTCATCGCCGCATTTTCTCCCTATGA
>CAZFBC010000171.1:0-5529 GCA_964517245.1 uncultured Eubacteriales bacterium
CCCCAGTGGATGAACAGGCCGAACTTGGCCTCGCGGAACCACTGCAGGCGGTCGGGCGGCGCGGCCTGGGCGGCGGCGGGCGGCGCGGCGGCGCCGAATGCCATCACCATCGCGAGAGACAGGGCGGCGAGAGCGACCGATCGGGTTTTCATGTTGCGACCTCTCCTCCTCGGCGGGATGGCCCAAGATTAACCCCGTCGCCGGGGGGTGTCAACGCCGGGGCTCAGTGCTTGAGATAAATCCCGGGGTCGAGACCGGCGGCGGGCGGCAGGCGCCACATGAAGTCGGGGTCGATGCGGGGCTCGTCGTCCCGGTGCCTCTCCATGAGGGCGACCTTCCTCCGGACGAGCTCGGGGAGGTTGGGGCCGTACATGTTGAAGGTCTCGCCCGTCGGGTCGACGGGCATGAACCGGGTCCCCGAACCCTCGAAGAGCGCGGCCAGGTCGCGGGCGTTGGCGATCTCGTCGTCGACCATGGCCCGGACCTGGGCCCGGCGCTTCGCCTTTTCGGCCGGATCTTTCGCCTCGACGCAGCCGTGGACGCCGGCCACCCAGGCCGCCGTGTTGCGCAGGGTCCGGAAATAGCACCTCAGCGCCCGGAGCCGGTCGAGCTGGTCGACGAAGACGGCCCGCGCCCCGCCCGTCGCCGCGGCCGCCGCGTCCCGGAGCAGGCCGATGGCCTCGTCCAGCGGCTTCCAGACCGCCCGGTCGGCCTGCGCGACCGCGGCGTCCGCCTGGTCCCGGGTCATCAGCGTCCAGAGGATGTCGGTGCCCAGGTCGACGAGGTTGGGGTTGTTGAAGGTCACGGTCATGAACTTCTCGTAGTAGGCCCGCTCGGCCTCGGGGATCCTGGCGATGTCCGGGGCGAACGGCCGGACGAGGAGCCTGTACCAGGGGAAGCCCCAGTTGTTGTCTCCGTAGAGCATGATGGACGGGAAGCCGCGCACGGCCTCGTCGCAGAGGCGCCAGGCCTTCACCAGGGCCGGGGCGCCGTCCCTCCCGGCGAGCCGCTCCGCCGCCGCCCCGACGACGGCTTCGACGTCGGCCCCGGGATCGAAGTTGAGGGCCCGCAGGACCTCCCGGTTGACGTCGTGGGGCGCGAGCGGGGCCGGGTCGACCGTGACCTGGGCCTTGTCGAAGCCGGCCGTCCGGAGCGCCCGGACCTCGTCGGCCGCCAGCCAGGGCGAGGGGATGCCGAGGAGGTAGTTGTTCTGCAGCCGCGTCGTCGTGAAGATCTCGCTGCCCCCGGCCGGCAGGGCCTTGAGCCGCCGGCCCCGGGGCGAGTCGTCGAGCTCCTTCGGCGCGACCCAGAGGTCGAGCCCCTCGGAGAGGCCGTCGAGGATGAAGGCCTCCTCGTTGGCGAAGGAGAACAGGTTGAAGAGGAGGCGGAAGCCGGGCCGGGTCTCGGCGGCCGCGTCGCGGAGCGTCCGGAAATAGCGCAGGACGTTCGCCGCGGCGGCCTCGGCGACGGCCTCGTGGGACTTCCACTCGCGCACGAGATAGGCCCCGCCGTTCCGCCCCGCGTAGAGGCTGGCCGTGTACTCGAAGCCCGAGCCGCTGTCGTTCGTCCAGAGGTAGATGTAGCCGAGATCCGGGACCTCGCGCATCAGCCGCCGCATGAGCTCGGCGTAATGCCAGCGGACGGCCGGGTGGGACAGGGTCAGGGTGAAGCGCGGCCGGTAGCTCCGGAAGGGGTGGTCGACGCGGGCGCCGCGGAGGTAGGGGTGCCTCTCGAGGACCGCGTCGGGGACCGAGCGGGGCGAGCTGATGTTGAGGCCCGGCGTCAGGCCGTATTTCACGGCCAGCCGGGCGTTCTCCCTGAGCAGGGCCAGGTTGGCCTCGAGGTACTCGGGGGAGTAGGCCCCGGCGTTGAGGGGCGTCTCGACGAACTGGTCGAGGTCGGGGCTGAAATAGTAGAAGCGGTAGTAGATCTCGCCGGGCGGCCCCTGCTCGGCGGGCAGGTCCTTGGCCAGGGCGTTGACCGGGACGTGGCTGAAGCCGAGCCGGGCCAGCTCGCGGACCGAGGCCTCGGCGTCGTAGCCGGCCGCGACCCGCTTGGGGTTGGCCAGGTAGTTGTCGCCGCCCTCGAGGCGGGTGAAGCCCGGGACGACCGTCCTCCCGGCCTCGAACCCGGAGACCTCGAGCCCGAGCCAGTCGCTCTCGACCAGGCCGAAGAGGGCGTAGAGGAGATGGGGGTCGGAGACGGCGAGAGCGCCCGTGCCGTCCGCGGCGAGCTCGAAGCGCATCCAGCTCCGGCCGGCTCTCCAGCCCGCTTTGCGGAGGGCGTCCGGGGACGGGACGACGGCGGTCGTCTCGCCGGCTACGCCGATGCGGAGGACGCCGCGTCCGCCCGACCCGTCCGGCCCGGGGTCCCCGATCACGGCCCGGGGGGTCAGGCCGCGGCGGAGCTCTTCGGCCACCGTCCGGTCGACCGGCCGGCCGTTCTCCGGCAGGGCCAGGACGCGGACGTTCCTCAGGGCGTCGGCCACGGTCGGGCGGCTTTCGGCGGCGGGCCCGAAACTCCAGGCCCCCAGGATACCCAGGACGGCAACGAATTTTTTCATGGACGCCTCCCGCCCCTGATTCTAGAGAATAACCGCCGTGTCGCGCAATGAGAAAATAGGGCGGCGCCGAGCGTTCGTCTAATAAGAGGAGGGAACGGTTCCCGCGCGAGGGCCCATGACCGAACAGCTCCTGTCCCGCATCGCCGAGGTCGTCTTCGACCACGTCGCCGCCGACCGGGCCCTCCTCCGGGCCCTCGACGGGAAGGGGGACCGGGTCTTCGAGACGTCGCGGGGCCTGGACGGGGCGGCGGGCGGGAACGGGCACGGCGGCGGCCCGGACGAAGCCGTCGTCGGGCGCGTCCTCGAGATCGGCCGGCCCGTCCTCGTCCGGGACGCGGGCGCCGAGCCGCTCTTCGCCGACCTCGAGCTCGACGGGGCGCTGCGCTCCCGCAGCGTCCTGTCCTATCCCTGGGCTCAGGGCGGCCGGCCCGCGGGGGTCGTCTACCTGGCCCGCGACGGCGCCGGCCGGCCCTTCGACCGGGACGACCTGGAGTTCGTGACCCTGGCCGTGGCGCCCCTCCTCCACATCCTGCGGAGGAACGGCGGGGCCGTCCGCGCGGAGGACGCCCCGGCCCGCGCCGGCGGGCCTACGGCCGCCGCGTTCCTCGGCGGGGCGCCCCCCGTCCGCCGCGTCCGGGCCATGATCGAGAAGGTCCGCGACACGGACGCGCCGGTGTTCCTCGCCGGCGAGAGCGGCACGGGCAAGGAGCTCGCGGCCCGGACCATCCACGAGACGGGGCGCCGCCGGACGGGGCCCTTCGTCGCCGTCAACTGCGCCGCCATCCCGGAGGAGCTCCTCGAGTCGGAGCTCTTCGGCCACGCCCGGGGCTCCTTCACCGGCGCCGTGCGGGACAAGCCCGGGCTCCTCGAGGAGGCCTCGCGCGGGACCTTCTTCCTCGACGAGATCGGCGACCTGCCGCTGGCGCTCCAGTCCAAGCTCCTCCGCGTCCTCGAGGAGAGGACGATCCGCCGCGTCGGCGAGACGCGCCCCCGGGCCGTCGACGTGCGCTTCGTCAGCGCCACGAACAAGGACCTCGAGCGCGAGGTCGAGCGGGGCCGCTTCCGCCAGGACCTCTACTACCGGCTCAAGATCATCGCCATCGAGCTGCCGCCGCTGCGCGAGCGCCCCGACGACGCGCTCCTCCTCCTCAATCATTTCCTGGACGAGTTCGCCCGCTCGATGGACCGGCCGCGGCCCTTCGTCTCGCCGGTCGCCCTGGAGATGCTGCTCCGCTACCCCTGGCCGGGCAACGTCCGCGAGCTCCAGAACGAGGTCCAGCGGTGCCTGGTCATGGCCGACGGCGGCCCGCTCATCCTCGAGGAGTATCTCTCGCCCAAGATCAACCCGGCCGGGGAGACCTATACGCGCGCCACGCACCGCTTCGCCGAGGCCCGGGCGGACTTCGAGCGGCGGTTCCTGAGGGAGGCCCTGGTCCGCTGCCGCCATCACCGGACCCGCACCGCGGCCGAGGTGGGGCTGACCCGGCAGGGGCTTTTCAAGCTCCTGAAGAAATACGGGATCGGGACCAAGGAGCAGGCGCGGACCTCCTCCCGCGCCGACTCCGGCGCCTGACCGGCCTCGGCCGCGTCAGGCCTGCCGGTATTTTTGAAAGCACTCCGGCAGAAGCCCGGTCTTGGCCATGATCTCGTCGAAGCCGCCGCTCTTCGTCCTGAGGATGACGCTCAGGTCGTCGGGGAACAGGCTCTCGACGAGCTTCTCGTCGATCAGGTCGGGGAACCACTCCCGGCAGATGTCGACGAACGACCGGTAGACGACGGCCTGATACCCTCCGTGGGAGGCGCCGATGCGGCTGTGGGTCTTCGGGCCGAAGGGGTCTTTTCGGAAAGACAGGCCGGCCAGGGGTTCCAGGCTCAGGTTCTTCAGGCAGCGGCACAGTCCGTACACGACATAGAACAGCTTGTTCACGACGTCCCGTGAACCCGGCCGGACCGGCCGGTCGGTCCCGCGGGCCATCCCTCCGTAATACCGGTTGACCCAGCTGTTCCGCCGCAGGAACGTCCCGTAGGCCCGGGAGCCGGAGACGGGTCGCAGCTTCCTGATCTCGCTGGCCGTGAAGAAATTCCTGTTGTAGACCGAGAGGTCCGAGCCGTCCATGACCAGGTTGAAACACAGGCCGTTGCCGGGGTCCGTGCCGGCGACCGTCCAGAGCAGGGCCATGGGGATGAAGAGCAGCCACAGGCACTGGCTGCGCGCGATCAGGAAGACGTCGAGGTCGATCCGGCCGTTCCCGTCCCTCACGGGATTGCCCGCCGCCAGGGAGCCGGAGATCCCGACGAACTCGACGATCGGGAGCCGGCCCAGCCTTTTGAGGATCGGCATCTTCGCGTCGATCAGCTCCTCGGCCAGGCTGAGAGCGCTCTCCTTGCCGCCGATCCTGTCCTCGAGACAGGACAGGGCCGCCCACCCGTCTTTCACGACGACCCTCCCCGAGGCCGTGAGCTCCGCGAGGGCCCGCTCGATCCGGGCCGGCTCGATGCCGGGCATGTCCTCTTTGAGCGCCGAGACCCGGACGACGTCGCGAAACACCCCGGCATAGGCGATCAGACAGGCGACGTGCGTCTTCGTGTCGACATGCGTCCAGACCGACGGTGTTGCTTCCATTCGATAAGGGCTCCCATTATCAATAAGTCCGCCGTTCTGTCAAGAGCCCCCGCGCTATCATGGCCGGGAGGGGGTCATTGCGCGAGGTGACGAAGCCCCATCGTTGAAGGGAGGGGCGGGTTGTGCTACATTCGCGGCATGACGGACAACAAGGCGAAAGAGGGCCCCCTCGTCTTCGCGGTCGCCTGTCCCTGCTGCGAGGCGACGCTCTGGGTCGACGGCGGGACCCGGTCGGTCCTCCGCTCGGAGAAGCCCAAAAGGAAGAAGGGCTCGCTCGACGACCTCGTGGTCAAGGAGCACAAGCGGCAGAGCGAGTTCGACCGCAAGTTCGACGCCACGTTCG
>CAZFBC010000172.1:0-5511 GCA_964517245.1 uncultured Eubacteriales bacterium
AAGTGCGTCTCGTCGTGCAAGTTCGGAGCGGTCAGCTACGAGTTCCTCGGGAAGAAAGAAGTGGCCCCCGACCTGAGGGCCGGACCCGCCGCCTGATCCCGCCCGGACCGGCCGCCGAACGGAGACGAAGGGCCGGTCTCCCCATCATGGAAAGGATGGAACATCTTGTTATTCAACGAGTTGGGCGCGTGACGGGCCCCCGGCCTGTTTCCTTTTGCCCCGGCCTGAACTTTAATATATAGTAGCGGGAAAGAGAGATGTCGCTCCGCAAAAAGATCCTTTTCGGCTACGGGATCGCCTTGGCGCTGACCCTGGTGGTCCTGGTCTGGTCCGTCGTCAACCTCTTCAGGCTGGGCCAGGCCAGCGAGGCCATCCTCCGGGAAAACTACAACAGCATCATCGCCGCCGAGCACATGATCGACGCGATCGAGCGCCAGGACAGCGGCGCCTTGATCCTGCTCCTGGGTTTCGAGGAAGGCGGCCGGCAGTTCCTCGAGAACGAGATCAAGTTCCTCGAGTGGTTCTCGCGGGCCAAGGACAATATCACGGTCGAGGGGGAAGCGGAGATCATCGTCAGGATCAACGACGGCTACCAGAGGTTCCTGGTCGATTACTCGCGCCTCGAAGGCCTGAAGAGAACGGACGGGAAAGAGGCCAACGATTTCTACCACACGACTCTGCTGTCGTCGTTCCTGTCCGTGCGCGACGCCTGCGCCGAGCTTCGCCAGATCAACGAGGCCACGATGGTCAAGGCCAGCAACAACGCGCGGGCCGTGGCCCGCCGGGCGGTCTGGTCGATGCTGGCCGTCGGGCTGACCGCCGTGGGCCTGGGCCTGGCCTTCAGCCTCATGTTGGCCGGATTCCTGACGCGGCCTCTGGGCCACGTGATGTCCGCCGTCCAGGGCATCGCCGCGGGAGACTACGAGGTGACCGTCCCCGACCGGTCCTCCGACGAGCTGGGGCTCCTCGCCGGCGAGTTCAACGAGATGACGTCCAAGCTCCGCCGCTACCGGGACATGAACGTCGAGAGCCTCCTGGCCGAGAAGACCAAGAGCGAGGCGATCATCCGGAGCATCGACGACGGGATCCTTCTCGTCGACGAGGAGTTCGCCATCGCCGGCATCAACCCGGCCGCGGCCAAGTCCCTCGGGACGACGGTCGAACAGGCCCGGGGCCGGCACTTCCTGGAGCTGTTCAAGGACGAAGGCCTCTTCGCCAAGGTCAAGGCGTCCGTCGAGTCGGGCCTGGCCCCGAAGGCCGACGAGGGGGAGGACGTCGTCACGCTCGGCGAAGGGGACGGGCGCAGCTATCACCAATTCGCCATCTCGCCCATTCACGCCAAGTCGGGCCGCTTTCCCGGCGTCGTTCTGTTGCTGAGGAACATCACCCGTCTCAAGGAGCTCGACCGGCTCAAGAGCGAGTTCGTCATGATGGCCTCGCACGAATTGAAGACCCCGCTGACCGGCATCGGCATGAGCATCGACCTGCTTCTCGAGAGGGCCCAGGACAGGATCTCGCCGGACGACCGGGAGCTCCTGACCGCGGCCCAGGAGGAGACCCGGCGTCTCAAGGCGCTGGTCAACGATCTCCTGACGCTGGCGAAGATCGAGTCGGGCCGCATCGAGCTGGATTTCGAGACCCTGGACCTTCAGGCCCTGTTCGGCAAGGTCGCCGGCAGCCTGAGGGCCCAAGCCGAGGACAAGGGGATCGGGCTGGCGGTCGACCCCGCCCCGGACCTGCCCAAGGTCCGCGTCGATCCGAACAAGATCGCCTGGGTCCTGACCAACCTCGTCGCCAACGCGATCCACTCCACGAAGGCGGGGGGCTCGGTGCGGATCCGCGGCCGTCGGGCCGCCCCCAGGGTCTTCGTGGAGGTGGCCGACACGGGCGAGGGCATCCCCTTCGAGCTCCAATCCCGCGTCTTCGACAAGTTCGTCCAGGTCGGCGACGGCGGGGGCCAGGGGACGGGGCTCGGCCTGGCCATTTGCAGGGAGATCGTCCACGCCCACGGCGGGACGATCTGGGTCGATTCCGTCCCCGGGCAGGGGAGCACGTTCACGTTCACCGTTTCGGAGGCCGCCTGAGTCGGAAGGAGCATCATGGACAAGACCAAAGCCATTCTCATTGTCGACGACGAGAAGAACATCCGGCTGACGCTGCTCAAGGCCCTGGAGACGTTCGGCGCCGAGATCGAGACGGCCGTCAACGGGGAGGAGGCCCTGGCCAAGCTCCGGGAGAAGGAGTTCGGCTTGATCATGCTCGACCTCAGGATGCCGGGCATCGACGGGATGGAGGTGCTGCGCCGGGTCCGGGAGCTGAGGCCGGATATCAAGGTCATCATCCTGACGGCCTTCGGGACCGTGGAGCGGGCCGTCGAAGCCATCCAGCTCGGGGCCGTCGATTTTCTCCAGAAGCCGTTCGTCCCCCATGAGATCCGGGAGATCGTCACGCGGGTCCTGGACCGCGAGGCGATCGACGCGCGGAAGGCGCAGGATTTCGCTTCGCTCCTGGAACTGGCCAAGCGGAGCGTCGGGGAGAGACATCTCGAAGCGGCCGAGGAGCAGATCCGCCGCGCGATCTCCATCAATCCCTCGCGCCCGGAGGGATTCCATCTCCTCGGCCTGGTTCTCGAAGCCAGGAAGAGCGTCCTCGAGGCCCAGAAGCAATACCGGGCCGCATTGGCCCTGGACCCGACGTTCGAGGCGGCCCGCCAGAACCTGCACCGGCTGATCCGCCGGCTGGGGATCGGGCCGCAGGATTCGGCGCTGGCGATGGGCCCGGCCAAGAAGGAGGAGTGAGCGGCCCCCATGTCCCGCCACAAGAGCTTTTACGTCATCATCGTCGGCTGCGGCCGTCTCGGCGGGTTTCTGGCCAACCGGCTGAGCCGGGATGGCCACAGCGTCGTCGTCATCGACAATAAGCCGACGGCGTTCGACAAGCTCTCCGCCGACTTCAGCGGTTTCAAGATCGAGGGCGACGCGACGGAGGCGGCCGTCCTCGAACAGGCCCGGGTCGACCGGGCCGACGCGCTGATCGCGGCCACCCGGGAGGACAACGCCAACCTGATGATCGCCCAGGTCGCGAGCCGGATCTACCGTGTCTCGAAGGTCGTCGCCCGCGTCTTCGACCCTTCGCGGGAGGACATCTACCGGGAGCTCGGCATCGAGACCATCTGCCCGACGACCATCGCCACGGAGGCGTTCGTTCGCTACCTGACGGCCGGGCCGGACGAGGTCGAGCCATGAATGTCATCGTGGTCGGCGGAGAGAAGCTGGTCTACTTCCTGACGCGGATCTTCGTCTCCAAGGGCTATCACGTGACCGTGGTCAACAGGGACGCCGACGAGTGCCGCCGGCTGGCCAAGTCCCTCCGGGCCAGGATCATCTGCGGGGACGGCAGCAATCCCCGGACCCTCGAAGAGTCGGGGGCTCACTCGGCCGACGCGCTTCTGGCCGCGACCCCCCACGACCAGGATAACCTGGTCATCTGCCAGCTGGCGGTCCGGAAGTTCCACATCCCCCGGACGCTGGCCCTGGTCAACGACCCCGAGAACGAGAGCGTCTTCACGGCGCTCGGCGTGACCAGCGTGTTCTCCGCGACCAAGATCCTGGCCAACCTCATCGAGCAGAAGACGGGTTATGAGAGCATCGTCAACCTCATCCCCATCGAGGAAGGCAAGCTGATCGTCGTGGAGACCATCCTCGAGAGCTCATCGCCCGTCCTGGACAAGCCCCTGAAGGACATCCGGCTCCCGGAGAACTCGCTTATCGCCAGCGTCTTCCGGGGGGGCCTGCCCATCGTCCCCCGGGGCGGGACCGTGCTGAACCGCGGCGATCGGCTCGTCACCATATGCCTCCCGGAAGACATGGGACAGGTCCTCAAGAAGCTGACCGGGTAGCGGAGGGCCGGAACCGCCATGAGAGTCGACTCGACGCTGCGCGACCGCTACCGCACGGTCCTGTCCTTTTCCGGGGGGATCTTCCTGATCGCGGGACTGTTCATGCTCCTGCCGCTCGCGGCTGGTGTCGGCCGGGCGACCGCGCGGGGGGACATGGCCGGCTTCCTGGCCCCCGCCCTCTTCCTGCTCGTCCTCGGGGCGGTCCTGAACGTCGGGTTCAGGAAGAGGGATCCGGCCCCGCTGACGGCCCAGGAGGGCGGGGTGATCGTCCTCTTCTGTTGGATCGTGGTCTGTCTCGTCTCGGCGTGGCCCTTCCTCCGCCTGCCGGGGATCGGCTTCACCGGGGCCGTCTTCGAATCCGTCAGCGGCTGGACGACGACGGGCCTGTCCGTCATCGATCTGGGGGCGACCTCTCCGATGATCCTCCTGTGGCGCAGTCTGATGCAGCTCGGGGGCGGGGCGGGATTCGCCATCATCATGCTGTCGTTGATGACGGGGCCGACCGGCGCCGGACTCTCCGAGGCGGAGGGACGGGGAGAGCAGCTCGCGCCGCACGTCCGCAAGTCGGCCCGGCTCGTCCTCGAGATCTACGCGGGCTACGCCGTTCTCGGGATCGCCGCCTATGCGGTCTGCGGCCTGAGCCTGGCCGACGCCGTCAACCACGCCTTTGCCGCCATCTCGACGGGCGGGTTCTCCACGAGGCCCGAGAGCATCGGCTACTGGGATTCCGCGGGTGTCGAGGCCGTCTCGATCGCGCTCATGATCCTCGGGAACCTGAATTTCCTCACGGCCTACCTGATCCTCCGCGGCCGATGGAAGGCCGCTTCCCGTTCCGGCGAGCTAAGGCTTGCGGGCCTGCTCACGGCGGCGGGCGCGGTGTCGCTCTTCGTTCTGGTCACCTCGGGGTCTTTCGGGTCGCTCGGGAAAAGCGTTCGGGCGGCCGTCTTCGAAACGGTCTCGGCGCTGACCACGACGGGATTCACGACGACCTCCTACTCCTCATGGAAGGGCTTCGGCTTCATGGTCCTCCTCGGCTTGATGATCGTCGGAGGGGGGGCCTACTCGACAGCCGGCGGCCTGAAACAGGCCCGGATCTTCCTCCTGGGCAAGTCGCTCATATGGGAGGTCCGGCGGCTCATGCTCCCGAAATCGGCCGTCGTCCAGAACTACGTATGGCGGGGCGAGGAAAAAGAGTACGTTCCGGCCGCCCGGATCGCTCAAGTGTCGACCCTGACCCTTCTTTACGTCATCACGCTGTTCCTCGGGAGCCTGATCATCGTCGCGCACGGTTTCGGCCTGGAGGATTCACTTTTCGAGATGACCTCCGCGTTGAGCACGGTCGGCCTTTCCGCCGGCGTCACATCCGCTTCCGCCCCGGCGGCCGTCCTGTGGACCGAGATCGCCGGCATGTTCCTCGGGCGCCTCGAATTCCTGATTGTTTTCGCGACGCTCTTCAAGATCGCCCGGGATGTCCCGGGGCTCTTCAGGAGACCCGGCGCCTAAAGGCCTTCCCCCCCCGTCGTCTACGACGGAAAAGGCGGCAACCTCTACGCGCGGGCCTAGCCGGTCTTCTTCAGCGTGAAGCTCTTCTCGTTGTGGGCGGGGAGGGGTCT
>CAZFBC010000173.1:0-5489 GCA_964517245.1 uncultured Eubacteriales bacterium
GTCCTTGATTTTGAGCCGGAAGCGGCCGTCCTGGGGGACGCGGCGCTCGGCGATGTCGAGGTCGGCCATGACCTTGATGCGGGAGATGATGGGCGACTGGAACTTCTTGTCGATGGCCTCCATGGCCTCGCCCAGGACGCCGTCGATCCGGAACTTGATCTTGACGTCCTCGTCCTTGGATTCGATGTGGATGTCGCTGGCCCGCTTCTGGACGGCGGTGAAGACGATCGTGTGGACCAGCTTGATGATCGAGCCGTCCTCCCCGGCCAGCTTCTCGATGGAGATGACGTCCTCTTCCTCCTCGCCGCCCTCGCGCTCGACGACCTGGGTGACGTAGCCCTCCGTCGCGTCGCGGAGGACCTGCATGGCCGTCTCGCTCTTGCGCAGGGCCTCGAGGATGGCCCGCTTCGACGCGGCGAAGACCTTGACCTTCTTGCCGAGGAAGGACTCGACGGCGTCGATGGAGGAGATGTCGGAGGGGTCGGCGACGGCGATCTTCATGACGCCGTTGTCCTCGCCGAGCGGGACGAAGGAGAGCCGGTGGATGAACTCGACCGGGAAGGACTGGATGAGGTTCCGGTCCAGGCGCTGCGACTCGAGGTCGATGTAGGGGACGCGGTAGCGCTCGGCCAGGGCGCGGACGGCCCTTTCCTCGCTCCCGGCGACGTCCTCTCTCACCTTGCCCATGTCCCTCGCCTTCCCGGCCGCCTAACGCGCGACCCGGATGATGTTGAAGATCGGCAGATAGACCGACAGCAGCATCGCGGCCGCCACGAGTCCCATCGCGATGATGACCACCGGCTCGACCAGCGTGACCAGCGTCTCGATTTTACCACGAACCCGCTCGTCGTAAAAGTCCGCCATGTCGCCGAGCATCCCCTGGAGGTTGGCGGAGCTCTCGCCGATGCGGACCATGTCCAGGGCCAGGGAGGGGAACGTCCCGGACCTGGCCAGGGCGTCGGACAGGCTCTCGCCGTTCTTGATGGACTCGGGGACGCCCTCCAGGCTCTTGATGATCCAGGCGTTGGGCACGGCCTGGATGGCCAGGCCGATGGCCGCCATGAGCGAGATCCCGGCCTCGAGGAGGAGGCCGAGGGTGCGGCTGAACAGGCTGAGGCCCGACTCGAGCCAGATCGTGCGGCCGTAGGGGACGCGGAGCTTGTACCGGTCCACCTGGTAGCGGAAATCCGGCCGGCGGCGGAGCCTGAAGACGGCCACGGCGGCCGCCGCGAGCAGGGCCACGCCGACATACCAGAACCGGTTCAGGGTCGTGGAGAAGGCCATGACGAAGCGGGTGATGGCCGGCATCTCGGCCTGGAAGCTCGTGTAGAAATCGGCGAACTGGGGCAGGACGAAGTTGATCAGGAGGGCCATGAGGAGGACGGAGAAGACGATGAGGATCGTCGGGTAGGTCATGGCCGACTTGATCCGGGCCCGGGTCTGGTCGATGACCCGGGTGTACTGGATGTAGCGCCCGATCGACGCCGGCAGGTTGCCGCCCTTCTCCCCGGCCATGAGGCTGGCCGTGTAGACCGGCGTGAAGGTCCTCTCGTACGGCTGGAACGCCTCGGACAGGGCCTTGCCCTTCTTGACCTCGCCGGCGACGTCGATCAGGATCTCCCTCAGGTGGATGTTCTTGACGCGCGCGGAGATGGACTCGAGGCTTTTAAGGATGGGATAGCCCGCCTTGATCATGGCGACGAGCTCCTGGTTGAAGAGAATGATGTCCTTGTCCTTGATCTTCCGTCCCAACCGCAGGCCCAGGCCGCCGATCCTGTTCCAGTCGCGCCGCACGGACAGGACGAGCAGGCCCTCGGCCTCGAAGGTCCTGCGGCACTCGTCGGCCGTCATGGCCAGGCCGGTCCGGCTCTCGACCCGGCCGTCTTCGCCGGCTATCCGGCAGGTGTAATAGGGCATATTTGAGGGTTTCCGCTGAATTTGGTCCCACCTAATCTAATCCAGGCCGCGGGAGTTGTCAAACCCGGGCGCCGCGGCCCGGGCCACCGGGCGCGTATTGACAAAGCCGCGGATAAGAGTTAACTATAAAGGCCGTGACCAAGAAGACGAGGACCCTGGGGGGAGCGCTGGCCGGCGTTCTTTTCGGCCTGCTTCTCGCCTCCCCGCCGATGCGGCCCGGGCCCCAGGCGGAGGCCCAGGACCAGCCTTCCCAGGAGCAGCCGCCGCAGGCTGTCCGCGAGCCCAGCTACGATTACATGAGCACGTTCCTCTCCCGGGGAACGCACCCCCTGGGTTTCAAGGAGGACCCTGCGGCCCGAAGGATGCTCGGCCAGGGACCCGTGGCCTGGGCCATCCGGGCCGGGTCCCGGCACGTTCTCGACTAGGGGAATTTTTTTTATGACCCGGATTCAATTTTTTGGATGGCGATGAAAAGATCCCTCGTCTTCATCCTGGTCCCTCTGCTCGCCGTCCTCGCCCTGGGAACGGTCAACGTCACCCGCAAGGCGGCCTGGCGGGACGTCACCGACGGCATCGCCTGGAGGGCCACCGCCGACGGCCTGAGGGCCGTCCGCGTCGACCCGGCGAGCGAGGCCTTCCTGCGGGCCGGCATCCGCAAGGGCGACGTCCTCACCGCGATCAACAAGGTCCCCGTTCGGACGAAGATCGACGTCCTCAAGAGCCTCTGGCAGGCCTCGGCGACCGATCAGAGCGTCACCTACCACATCAGCAAGGAGGGGATGCAGATCTACCCGACCTTCTATCCGCAGAAGAAGGCGGGCAGCCTCATCTATTACTATCTCGTCCTGGTCGGCCTGACCACGCTGGCCATCGGCCTCATCGTCTATTTCAACTCGCAGGGGCAGATGTCCCTCCCCTACGTGTTCTTCTACGTCCTCGCCCTGGCCTTCTCCGCGTTCATGATCTTCTCCCCGACCGGGGAGATGACGGCCCTCGACATGGTCTTCCACGGCCTGGACAAGCTGGGCTTCCTGGCCTTCCCGCCC
Organism: uncultured Eubacteriales bacterium; assembly: GCA_964517245.1. GTDB lineage: Bacteria > Acidobacteriota > Aminicenantia > Aminicenantales > Saccharicenantaceae > RBG-16-66-30. The sequence continues at coordinate 2,964 of CAZFBC010000173.1, forward strand.
CTCCTCCTGCACTTCTTCATGATCTTCCCCCTGCGCAAGCGGTTCCTCAGGAACCGGTCCGAGGTGCTCCCTCTCCTCTACGCGCCGGCCGTCGTCCTCCTCTTCGCCCGGCTGCGCCTGCACGTCCCGATCCCCCGCCCCTGGACCGAGGCGGCCGTCCTCCGGGTCCAGGAGAGCCTCGAGCGCTTCGAGCTCCTCCACTTCGCGGCGTTCGCCCTAGTCACCCTGGCCATCCTGGTCCACAGCGGCCATCGGGCCCCGAACATCCTGGTCAAGAAGCAGCTCCGCATCATCGTTTACGGCCTGGCCTTCGGCGTCCTCCCGTCGACCGTCTTCTACATCGTTCCCTTCATGGCGGGCTCGCGCCCCTCCACGGGCGCCGAGCTGACCGTCCTCCTCCAGGCCCTCATCCCCCTGGTGTTCTCCTACTCCATCTCGCGCTACCGGCTGGTCGACATCGAGGTCTTCCTCAAGAAGGCGGCCACCCTGATCTTCTCCTTCTTCGTCATCGCCTCCCTCTACCTCTTCGTCGGCTCCCGGACCCGGCTCTTTTCCGAGAACAGGCTCAACACCATCGTCCTCGGCGTCGTGGCCATCGTTCTCGGGGCGACGCTGTTCACCCCGCTCAAGAAGCTGTTCCAGGGCCTCCTCGACCGGGCCATCTACAAGAGAAGCTACGAGTACCGGAAAACGCTGCTCTCCATCACCCGCGACCTCAGCCGGGAGCGGGACCTCGAGAAGCTGGCCCGGTCCCTGCTCGAGGCCATCGCCAACGCCCTCAACCTGAAGAGCGCGGCCCTGCTCCTGGCCGACGAGAGCGATCCCCGGGCCTTCCGGGTCCTCCAGACGAAGGGCGAGTGCCCGGGCCTCCGCGGCCGGGTCGTCCTCGACGGCTGGCTGGCCGACGCCCTCCGGGACAGGGACTCGATCGGCTACCTGGCCGCCTCCGAATCCGAGCCCGCCCGGGCGGCCCTGGAGAAGCTCTCGGCCTCCGGCTGCCACCACGTCCTCCCGCTCAAGGTCGAGGACACGGTCATCGGCTGCCTGACCATGGGCAGGAAGCTCGACGGGGCCTACTTCACGCGCGAGGACTGGGAGCTGCTGACGACGATCTCCGGCTCGGCCGCCCTGGCCCTGGAGAACGCCGACCTCTACGGGCGGGAGACCGTCCGGGCCATGGAGATGCAGCGGCTCAAGGACTACAGCGAGAACATCATCGAGAGCCTGACCGTGGGGGTTTCCGTCGTCGATCAGGAGGGCGTCGTCATCGGCTGGAACCGGGTCCTCGAGGACCTGGTCGCGGTCCGCAAGGAGGGCGCCCTCGGCCGCAGGCTCCGCGACGTCCTGGGAGAGGCCACCTACGGCGTCCTGTTCCCGGAGGAGGGCCAGGCGGAATTCCGCCTCCTCAGCGAGATCGCCCTCGAGACGGCCGGCGGCGGGAACAGGATCTTCGACGTCGCCCGGACCCCCCTCCTCGACAACGCCCTCAAACCCTACGGGACCATTATCGTCTTCGAGGACGTCACCGACAAGGTCCGGCTCCAGCAGCAGCTCCTGACCTCGGAGAAGCTGGCCTCGATCGGCCTCCTTTCGGCCGGAGTCGCCCACGAGATCAACACGCCCCTGACCGGGATCTCGAGCTACATCCAGATGCTCCAGAAGAAGCTCGCCGACACGCATTACGCCCAGATCCTGGAAAAGGTCGAGGCCCAGACCGACCGCGTCGCCCGCATCATCAAGAACCTCCTGACCTTCGCCCGCAGCCCGTCGGAGGCCTCGTTCCAGCGCGTCGCCCTCAAGCAGAGCCTCGACGAGATCCTGTCGCTCATCGACTACAAGCTCCGGAACATGAACATCCGGCTCGAGCTAGCGCTCGCGCCCGTCCCTCCGTTCTACGCCCAGGGCGAGCGCCTTCAGCAGGTCTTCATCAACATCATCCTCAACGCCCGCGACGCCATGCCCCAGGGCGGGACGCTGGGGATCCGCCTGGCCCCTGAGGAAGGGACCGCGGTGGTCCGCATCTCGGACACGGGCACGGGCATCCGGCCCGAGCTCCTGTCCCGCATCTTCGATCCCTTCTTCACGACCAAGGGGGTCGGCAAGGGGACCGGCCTCGGGCTCTCGATCAGCTACGCCATCGTCAAGGAGCACGACGGCCGCATCGAGGTCCAGAGCGAGGTCGGCCGGGGCTCGACCTTCACCATCACGCTGCCGGTCGGCCGGGAGGCGCCCCCTCCCCCGCCGCCGACCCCGAGGACATGAGACATGAGCACCAAGGGCATCGTCCACGTCATCGACGACGAACAGGTCATCCACGACGTGCTGACCCAGCTCCTGACGGCGGAGGGCTACGAGGTCGAGCTCTCGGCCACGGGCGAGGAGGCCCTGGAGAAGTTCCCCTCCCATTCCTTCGACGTCATCCTCCTCGACCTCCTCATGCCCGGCCTGGACGGCATCGAGACCCTGAAGCGGATCCGGCGCGTCGATCCCCAGGCCGCGGTCATCATCATCACCGCCTACGGCTCG